>NZ_JCACKO010000039.1:0-45651 GCF_059505445.1 Brasilonema angustatum
GTGTTAAGCATACCGCCAGCGTTCATCCTGAGCCAGGATCAAACTCTCCGTTTTGGTTAATGAGTTTATCAAGGCTCCGGAAAAAATTTTCCGAAATCTTTCCTAACTTGATATAGTTTCACTAAGTGAAACTATTAATTTATTCTTAAAATCACAAGTCTCAGTGCTTTAGACTTTCAAACTATTCATTTTTTTTTGGTTCGGTGTGTTATCTGTTTTTAACACTTTATCTAATGTAGACCCTATTTTTTCCTCTGTCAAGGGGTTTATCAAACTTTTTCGTAATCTTTTTGCTAGTACAGCACAGCATAAATAAGCCAAGTAGAATATGGGATTGATCATAGAGCGATTGCCCAAAGGGCAGACGCAATCATGCGTATCGCAGAACTTTTCGGTCTACTGACTTTTCCTGGGTCGTCGCAGTCTCTTGGAACCGATGGGTCCTAAAACCTTGTTAAGAGTACGTAATTGTTCAGCTGTCCCCATAGCTATCAGAACATCTCCTGTTAGAAAAGCGGTTTCAGGAGTCGGACCACCGATAAGTTCGCCATTGGTGCGGCGGATAGCAAGTAATAAAGCTCCGGTTTTGGCTCGCAAATTTGCTTGTCCTAAAGTCTGACCTACAAAAGGACAGATCGCAGGGTCTAACAAAAATTCTTCCATATATAATTCTCTGTCTGTACCAGAGATAATGCCATCTACAAAGTCCATTACTTGGGGTCTAAGGGCTGCAGCTGCCATGCGCTTGCCTCCAGTTATATAAGGAGAAACTACAGCATCTGCACCAGCACGTTGTAACTTTTGCAAAGCTTCCTCTGTACTGGCGCGCGCGATCGCCCGAATTTTAGGATTAAGTGTTTTCGCTGACAAAACTACATATAGATTTTCTGCATCCGAAGGTAATGCTGCTACAATACAAACCGCTCGATCAATACCAACTTTCCACAAAGTTTCATCCAGAGTTGCATCTCCTTGGTATACAATAAAACCCTTTTCTTGAGCTATTTGTACAGATTCTAGATGAGAATCAATAATCACAAAAGAAACATTTTCTGCCTGAAATTCTATGGCAATTTGGCGACCAGTGCGGCTAAATCCACAGATGATATAATGCTGTGTTAAGGATTCCATCAAGCGCCTCTGTTGTCGTATTCTAATTCCTTGTTGAAAGTAACCTTGAATAACGGCTTCTGTGAATCTGTTGACAATATAACCAATACTAATAACACCCATTAAAATCAAGGCGATGGTAAACAATCTGCCTCGTGCCCCTAGCGGTCGGGTTTCACCGTAACCAACAGTAGATAATGTGATGACGGTCATGTAAACCGCATCTTCCCAAGCCCAATGCTCCACAAACTTGTACCACAAAGTGCCAATAAGAAAGACTCCAGCAAGAGCGATCACCCCTGCTTTTAACTCTTTCTGGATACTTTGGTATTTTTGTTCAAGTGTTGAATACACGGTTTTTTTCCATCGCCACTCGTTTGAGAATATCTGAGTGCTAGCTTAATATGAGGTTTGTAAGAAGATTTTTTTCAAGATTCTCATAGAAACTAGTATCCAACGGTAGGATAAAAAATTTCAGGAGTAGGTAGTGAGCATACAAACTCTGATTTCACAAGCGACGACTCCGTCTAGCCCCTTTGATACAAATAGCTTCAATCAAGTTGTCATGTCCACCTATGCGCGGTTTCCCATAGCCCTAGAACGGGGTGCTGGATGCCGTGTTTGGGATACACAGGGGCGAGAATATCTCGACTTTGTAGCAGGTATTGCCACTTGTGCCTTGGGACATGCCCACCCTGCATTAATTGAAGCTGTCACACAACAAATACAAAAACTACACCACGTTTCTAATTTGTACTACATTCCTGAGCAAGGAGAATTAGCAAAGTGGATAGTCCAGCACTCCTGTGCTGATCGCGTATTTTTCTGCAACTCGGGGGCAGAAGCCAATGAAGCTGCGATTAAACTGGCTCGGAAATACGCCCATACAGTGCAACAAATTGAAAAACCAATCATTTTGACCGCACATGACAGTTTTCACGGAAGAACTTTGGCAACAATTACCGCCACAGGTCAACCGAAGTATCAAAAGAACTTTGAACCTTTAATGCCCTGTTTCCACTATGTACCTTACAATGACATAGAAGCAGTGGAAGTAGCGATTAGCGAACTCGATGAAGGTGATTATCGCGTAGCGGCAATTTTGATAGAACCATTGCAGGGAGAAGGTGGTGTACGACCAGGAGATATTGCCTACTTCCAAAAGCTGCGGCAGATTTGTGATGAAACTGGTGTTTTGCTGATTTTTGATGAAGTCCAAGTCGGCATGGGGCGCAGCGGCAAACTATGGGGTTACGAGTGTCTTGGTGTTGAGCCAGATATCTTCACGAGTGCTAAAGCCTTGGGCGGTGGTATCCCTATCGGGGCAATGATGTCCAAATCATTCTGCGATGTTTTTCAACCAGGAGAACATGCGAGTACCTTTGGCGGAAATCCTTTTGTGTGTGGAGTTGCCCTGACAGTCTGTCAAACTTTAGAACAGGAGAATATTTTACAAAACGTAGAGGATCGGGGTGAACAACTGCGAAGTGGCTTGCAGGCGATCGCAGCAAAATACCCCAGTCACATCACCGAAGTACGCGGTTGGGGTTTGATCAACGGTATGGTATTAAATCCACAAACTGCGCTAACAGCAGCGGAGGTTGTGAAAGCTGGGATCGACGAGGGCTTATTGCTTGTTCCCGCAGGTCCTAAAGTCATTCGGTTTGTGCCACCGTTGATTGTGACAGAAAAAGAAGTCGAGGAAGCATTGCAAGCTGTTGACAGGGCGATGGCGAGTGTCACAAAAGAATGAACAAGGAAGATGGTGGCACTAATGAAGTTAGTAACCTTCAACACTGACAGAAAATCTGTCATCAATAGATACACGTTTATAAACCTAGCGTTTGGACGCTTGTTACTTTCAGCTTCGAGTAAGAGTTGAGCCACGTGATTGAAAAAAGTCATACGTGGTTCTTTGGGAAGAGAGATACGCTGACGTATACTCTCTAACCCAACTAATCATGAGTGGTGAATCACATGCTTAAGTTAACTCAACCAAGCTAAATTGCAATTCTGGCAACGTCAAAATCTTTTATCCTAGTGATAACTCCAGTGCTTTTATTGATGGTATGCAGGTATTTTGGTGACTCATATCTTCGAGCACCTAAGGCGAACAATTCGCTTGATGAAGAGCAAACCAAGCCACTGAAGCCACTATTCCAAGGTTGAGCGTTAAAGGTTAGTGGGGTTGTTTCGTTTTTGCTATTTATCTGTAACAAACTTGTTGTGCCTTGGCGATCAACACTAATTCCATAAAGATTTCCATCTGGACATTCAGCGACAGTAGTAACCCGCACATTTCCAGACAGTTTCTCCTCATCTGCAATTTGGCCTGTTTGAGAGTTAATACTCACTATACTCATGGGGGGTGTACCATTCCTTTTGCCGACTAAAGCACCCAGAGAGCCGTTTTTACGGGTGAACAAGTCAATAATCGTCTCTTGCTTTTTGAGTCCTGAAATTGTTACAGTTTTTGGAGAAGCACCCAAAACAAGAAGGCGAGTCGGTTGATCGGCTCTGTTGTCTGTAGTACTAGTAGTAGCTACTACCTGTGTGCCATCTTTTAAAACAGCGAAACCAGTTATTTGCTCACCGAACTCCAGAATAGGTGCGCTTGTGAGTATAGGACCACGGTTTAAAGACCGGACAACAAGAGGTTGGTTAGTGAATGCAGCAATGACTTTGCTAGTAGTTTGCTCAAGAATATTTTCGGTACTATCTATTTCAGGAATTGCTAACTCATCAGTGCTGGTAGAACCAAGAATCAAACCTAAGATGTCTGAACTAGGCGTTTGTGCGAAAGTTTTATTTACAAAGGTTCCTACGGTAGCCACTACAGTAGTGGCGATCGCGACTTGACCAAACTGTCTGCGTGTTAACTTCAGGTTCATATTTGATGCTTACAATAATTGCGTCTGAGTTATCAAGTCAGGAAAGACAGTAAATTGTGCCCTGACTAATTATTAATTTCGGACTTAGGCTTTTGCCTGTTTACCATTTGCTATGAGCTGTGAGCCAACTATGTTAATTGAATCCAGCGTGCCACTGATGGAACGTTATTGTTATTAGTAATAAACATCATGTAGTAACCAGGTGGTGCCACGTTGCGGTTACTTGTTATCGTAACGGTGAGAAAAGCGCTAGTTCTAGAGTTAATTGGTAAGTCTACTAGCCGTTGTTCGGTATCTAAACCATGAGTTGTCGCCATTGGTCTAATTAGATGAACCCATTTGATGCTTGCAGCTTGGGATGTCTGGATCGTGATTCTTCCACCGTATCCCACTAATTGGGGAGCGCTTTGAATCGTGGGTCGTGTCTGTGACATGTAAGCTGGACTATAAATTTCTATTCGCGATTCATAAGAACCACGCTCAGGATTTCCCCCAGCTGTCACAACTCTCCCATCTGGCAGAAGCAGCGCCACAGAATGATAGACACGACCGTTAACACTTGGTGTCTCTACCGCTGTCCAGGTATTCGTTGCTGGATTGTAAATCTCTGCTGGCAGGGTTGATTGTCCTACATCCTCGTTCATTCTGCTGCCATTACACACAAACACCGTGCGATCAGGCAACAATACTGCATTGTGGTGCATTCTAGCGTTGATCAAAGAGGGTGCTGTCGTATAAGTGGGGTTACTAGGATTGAGATTGATAATATTGACACGATTAGTTGCCACGCCACTATCATTGCCTCCACCGATAATCATCACCTTTTGATCTTGAGCTGGTGGTAGCAATACACTGGCACTTTGGTTGCCGTAATCTGATTGTTGTAAGCCAGACACTGACTGCTCTGTAATGGCTTGGTTGTACCTACTAGGAAGGGTGAGAATTTTTGGGGAGACACCATTGTTGCCTCCTAGTTGAGCACCGGAATAGAAAAGTTTCCCACTACTAAGCAGGAAAAGGTGCGCGTAGAGCGCGAAAGAACTAGTTGGTTGTGAAAAAATAGTCCAACTACTACCGCTAAAAATTTCTGGGTTTTTGTCGAGGTTGCCATTTACATCAAGACCTGAGATCGCAAAGATCCTACCGCTACCTAAAGTTAATACGGTAGGATACCAGCGACCTCTATTCATTGATGCGACTCGTGTCCATGCTTGGGTTCTGGGATCAAACGTAAAAGTAGCGGTCTCTCCAAAAAAGGGATCGTACTGTATAGTACCGCCTGCAACGAGCAACTTACCGTTGGATAGGAACGACTGAGCAGCACAGAAAACGTCAATGGGGTTTCCAGCATTATCTAGAGGGATGTTTGGACGTAAGAAGGTACCGTTATTCACATCCCACAAAGCTGCACCTTGAGCAGAATTTGCTACGTTGTTCGGATCATTACCCGAACCTGCAAAAAACAAGACTTTACCCGTGTTCAGTAAAGCGGCATGAACCGGATTAATTGGACAGTTATACGATAAAACTTGCCAGGGCATTGTAGTGAGTTTTTCCGCTAGAAAAAAAGGACAAGTAGGTAAACAGTTATTAACTCGATTTCAACTTATTGCATATAGCAATAGGCAGCATTAAGCGTCAAAGTTGTTATAAAATCTTGCAACTTTGAGATTGTCTAGCAACACAACTTACTAGACAATTAGGAAGAGTATTATTACCCCGATAACGTAAATATTTTTATCGTCAGAATTTTTAAAACTGACTTGTTGCAACAGTCTGAACTTTTATTTTAAAAATAAACTAATCTCAAACATGGCTGGCTCCAAAGAATAGGACAAGCAAATTTGAAATTAGAAACTGTGGAGCGGAAGTACTACGTCTTCCCCGTACTCTTTGAGTATTGCACCCTTTAACGTTGCATTTTGCACTCCGCACTATTTGACTTTTGCAAGTTTTCATGCAGTATTCCAGACTCTTCCACACTGGACTTTTTCACTTTGCACTCCACATTACTGAAGATTTTCTATCAAAGTGTATCAATTAATCATTAAAATTTACTTCTACCAAATTGTATAGCTGAATTAACAATATTTAATTTAATCTTCGGTAACTTAAATTTGAAACAAGAAATGAAGTTGTAAGTTGTTAATAAGTCAAGAGTCAATAAAGAGAATTTAAGTTTCTTTCATCTAAAATTTAATTTCGGTGAAAAGTATTCATTTTATTAGGAATTAGTTAATGTGTCCGTCATTCTTTGCAGCTTTCTACCGACTTCTTCCATCGTGTACAAAAAGGTGAAAAAGCGCAGTAGCTCATTGATGGGATAATCTGTGTGTCGAATACCTTGCAAGTGATTCAATTGCGCTGATGCATTGGTGAGCGCAACTTCCATCTTTGGTAAAGATAGATGAGATTGATGCGACTTAACAGCGTGTGCCAAGGCGAACATGGCACTTCTGGTTTCTTGTGCCAGTTGGGTTAGTTGAGGTGAAAGCATATGCCAAAATGTGTCTTGCTCTCGGGCAAGTATAGTATGTTCCATTGTCAGGATATGCTCCCAAATCCTTCGGACTAAAAATTCCCAAGCTTCATTAACTTGCTTCTGTGGCGGTTCGCGTGTTTGTCCCTGTCTGACTTCTTTCCATAGCTGGCGTCCTTTCTGTAATGAACTAATAATATTGACTTTTATCTCATCCGCTTTGGAACGCTGATAATTTCCTGTTAATGCACCGTCCACAACCAATCCGTAAAATTCCTCCAAAGCCACCAACGTTTGTGACAGACAACCCCTCAGTTCTATTCCCGCAGAAGCAGGAAAGATCAAATTATTTACCAACAGTGCAACAAAAATCCCCAACAGAGTTTCTAGAAACCTGCCCCAAGCGTAGAGCCAGGGAGACTGGTTATGACTCAATATAACAATTGCCGATAAATATCCCGCCAACTTCGCCGTCTCATTGAATTTCCAGTAGTTAGCCAGAAGTATAGTCAGGAATACACTGATTCCCAATGACCAAGGATTGCTACCTAGCGTAATAGCAAAGATGGCTCCACCAATGGCACCAATCGCTGTTCCTATTAACCGCTGAATTCCCAATGTCAAAGTACTACCATGCGTTGATGACATCACAATAATTGCAGCGATGACTGCATAAAAGGGATACTCCCATCGCAAGCACTGAGCAATGACCAAAGAGATCACAGATGCTATTGCCATTTTCAGTGCCATTTTGGCTAGTATCCCATCGGGAGAACAAGCCCAATTGTTTAATACTGTGATGATTTGTCCAGGCGATTTATGTTGACTTGTACTTTGGTTATCTGGAGGAGGAAAGGTCTTATGGGGTTTTACCATATTCATGAAGGGCGAAGTGGTTGCTGGTTTTCTACATTTCCACAGGATGCTGACCGTAAAATGGTAATGCTTCTGACCAATTAGGACATTTCCCTTGTTGCCAATCTAAATATGCGAGTTGCAATACACTTGTGACTGTCGCTGCTAATCCAGATTCTGCTTTAATAAGTTGATAAGTGGTATTCCAGGTAGCTAATTTTTCTTGCCAGACTTCAGGTGTCATCACGGTATCTGGCAACAAGCTGGTAAGTCCAGAAATATTTGGTGTCGATTGATAAATAGCACCGAAAACTTGACCGCGTTGAGCAGGCATTTCCACAGCGATGTCGCTTTGGGATCTTACTGCTGGTTTGGTTTCCGTTGACACAGAACTGAAGTGAAAAACTTGTGAATAAGCTACAGCTGCCAAAGTAGAAATAGCAAAGACAGGAAGACCTAACTGTTGCCCCAAAGTACGGGCAGTGACAACCCCAATACGAGTGCCAGTAAAACCTCCTGGCCCTTTTGCAACGGCAATAAATGCCAAGTTTCCCCAAATCTGGGGCTGGATAAACTCAATTAAATATTGATGCAAATGACTAGATAATTCACGATCTAAATACCAAACTTGAGAACGTGTGTCTCCTGCAAAGTTACTTATTGCCAAACCTAGTTCACGAGTTGTGGTGTGGAGTGCCAGTCCGTATTCTGTTGGTTCAAGATGTTCTAATTCAGTGGTCAAAGCTTGTTCAAATAATGGTTAAAAATATAATTACACACACAGATACGACTACCACAAAAAATAGCAGTAGCCGCGTTAAACACACACAACAGAATCTATAATCAGGTTGGCACTAACTCACCAGGACGCAACTTCGACCACTTACCCATTTCCCGCTTAAAACTGAGACAGCCTACAACATCCCATTCCATTTCAATCACATCTTCCTGTGTACGGATATTGACATTGATGGAAGGTTCGTTCGGCTCAAAATTTGGCGTTTCGGTCAAGTGCGGTTGTTGGTGCTGCGTTTCTACCGCATGGTAGGTGAGACAGCGGTCTACATAGTGGCAATTTACACAAACACACATAATTGAACCAACTCCGGGGACCTTTATTGATAATCTAGCTTAAGCACCATTGTTATTCACTAGTCGCTGGGTTTATTTTTATTACGATGAACGGTTCAGTTCCTTCTCTGCTGTCACCAGAAAATTGGCCATTTAGTTTGGAATTCTTGCCACAAGCAGCTTACATTGTAGGTGGTGCTGTACGAGATGCTATTTTGGGAAGGAATCGCGAATATCTGGATCTAGATTTTGTTGTTCCATCTGACGCTGTAAAAGTAGCTCGCAAAATAGCGACACACTACAAAGCAGGCTTTGTTTTATTAGATCCACAAAGACAAATTGCTCGTGTTGTGTTTCCCAACGCCACAGCGGATTTTGCTCAACAGGAAGGCGATCGCCTAGAAACAGACTTGCACAGGCGAGATTTCACAGTAAATGCGATCGCATATAATCCTCACACTCAAGAAATCATTGATCCCCTACAAGGTTATGTAGATTTGCAACAGGGTCTTTTGCGAATGATATCACCTGCTAATTTAGTAGACGATCCATTACGATTAATGCGGGCATATCGGCAAGCAGCACAACTTGGTTTTACGATTGAGCCAAATACCCAAGCTGAAATTCGTTCTTTAGCATCACACATAACAAAAGTTGCCTCGGAAAGAGTGCGGGCAGAATTAAGCTATATGCTAGTTGACGCTCAAGGAACTCCTTGGATTGCAAAAGGATGGGAAGATGGTTTACTTGCGCCTTTCTTTAAACACGCGACAAAAGAAAGTGTAAGTTTATTAGCAGTGCTTGATAAAGTTGCTTATCAACTTGCTCAAATGTGGCAGCAATTTGGGGTAGAACTTGCCGAATACGTACGCGAAACAGTCAAAACCACTTGGTTGGGTGTTGCAAAACTTGCAACTCTAGTCAACTCAGAACCCAAAATAGCAGAAATAGAGTTGATGGAATTAACTTATAGCCGTGCTGAAATAAAAGCGGTAAGCACCGCTTTAACGGTGTTACCGCAATTACAAAAGCCTCTAATGTCTTTACGAGAACAATTTTTTTTCTTCCAAGAAGCGGGATTAGTTTTCCCTGCCAGTGTTGTTTTAGCACTAGCAAATGGAACATCGTTAGAGGCGCTTACACAATTAATCACCCGCTATCTTAACCCTGATGATCTGGTCGCTTATCCCATACCACTATTGAGCGGTAGACATATTATGTTAGCACTGAATATTCCAGCTTCGCCACTGGTTGGCAAACTTCTTACTGAAATTGCAGTAGCGCAGATTGAGGGCAAGATTTTCACACCAGAACAAGCCATAGAATTTGCAGCTGGGTTGTTAGATAATAATTGAGATTCCCTTAGAAAAAAAGAGTTCTAAAGTATTTTATCAAAATTTTCTGTAATTATGGATACAGAGGAGTTTTATCTATTCCTCCAACTTGATTGAGAGGCCAAAAGCGAACGATCGCACGTCCGATAATATTCTCACGTGGAACAAGACCCCAGCAACGGCTATCATAACTACTATTGCGGTTATCACCTAACACTAAGTATGAGTTCGGGGGTATCGTCACTGGTTGGGATAAGAAAGACGGTTGCGGACCTGATGTACAAACATCAATAACTGTACGTTGTGTAGCTGATAGATACTTGTTTTCTGGAAGGACTTTGTTATTTATATAAACTTTGCCATTCCGGAGTTCAATCTTTTCTCCTGGTAACCCAATGACACGCTTAATAAAGGCATCTTGGTACTGTTCTTTTTGTAGCTCTTGTGTAGGGGAAAATACTACGATATCGCCTCGCTTCGGACTAGAAAATTTATAACTTAATTTATCGACAATAATCTTATCTGCCTCCCACTGATTTGGAGATCCATGCAAGGTTGGTTCCATTGAACCAGAAGGAATCCAACGAGCTTCGGCAACAAATGTGCGAATTCCTAAGGCTAGGACTATGCTTAATATCACTGTCCTACTAAGTTCTGCGAGCCAAGAATTATTGGGTGGTTGGTGACTAGAGTTATTTTTAGACACTTGATATGCTGTGAAATTACAAAAGTAATGGCTTTGGTGCAGGTGATTCACTTGCCTCAGCAGGGATGCTGTATTTGTTTATCTTACACTTTACAAATTAGGTGTTAAGGTAATGTAGTCATCTTAAGGGAGTTTATTTATTAAAAATTATAAAGTTTTTGTTACGAAAAACACAAAATGCCTGCAAAGAATCCAACTAAGTTTAACCTATATAAATAGTTATCTGTCACGCTCAGTTCTTTTTTTTACGCAGTTGATCCATGTCATCTCCTACCAGTTTGCTGATTCGTCGCGCTCGAATAGTTTTATCCAATGGTGAATCGGTTGTTGGGGATGTGCTGACAAGCGATCGCACAATAATCGAAATTGCACCAGAAATTACTGCCACAACGCCAACTACAGAAATTGACGCACAAGGGTTAACTTTGTTGCCAGGAGTCATTGATCCACAAGTCCACTTTCGCGAACCAGGACTGGAACATAAGGAAGACTTATTTACCGCCAGTTGTGCTTGTGCCAAAGGGGGAGTCACTTCCTTTTTGGAAATGCCGAATACACGTCCTTTAACAATTACCCAGCAAGCTCTTGATGATAAGCTACAACGAGCCTCACAAAAGTGCTTGGTTAATTATGGCTTTTTTATTGGGGCAACGACAGACAACTTGCCTGATTTGCTTTTGGCAAAACCAGCTTGTGGAATCAAGATTTTCATGGGTTCAATGCATGGACAGTTGCTAGTTGACCAAGACGCTGCACTGGAAGCTATATTTTCTAAAGGCGAGCGTTTAATTGCTGTTCATGCTGAAGACCAAGCCAGAATTAACGAACGTCGCAAGGAATTCGCTGGAATTCATGATCCAGCCATTCATTCTCAAATTCAAGATAATCAAGCCGCCCTACTAGCAACTGAGCAAGCGTTAAGACTTTCTAAGAAATATCAGCGTCGTTTGCATATTCTGCATATGTCAACAGCGGAAGAAGCAAACTTACTGCGTCAAGACAAACCAAGTTGGGTGACAGCAGAAGTCACACCCCAGCATTTGTTACTTAATACCAGTGCGTATGACAAGATTGGCAGCTTTGCGCAAATGAATCCACCTTTGCGATCGCCCCACGATAATCAAGTCCTTTGGCAAGCTTTGCGTGATGGCGTGATTGATTTTATTGCCACAGATCATGCACCTCATACATTGGATGAGAAAGCTCAAGAGTATCCAAATACTCCTTCTGGAATGCCTGGTGTAGAAACTTCTCTACCTTTGATGTTAACCGCTGCAATGCAAGGACACTGTACCGTTGCTCAAGTTGTTAACTGGATGTCACAAGCGGTAGCCAAGGCATATGGTATTCCAAATAAGGGAGCGATCGCTCCTGGTTATGATGCTGATTTAGTTCTTGTAGACTTGGACACTTATCGTCCTGTCTTACGCGAGGAATTGTTGACCAAGTGTGGTTGGAGTCCTTTTGAAAGCTGGAATTTAACTGGATGGCCTGTGATAACTATAGTAGGTGGTCAAGTTGTGTATGAAAAAGGCAACGTAGATACACGAGTGCGGGGTCAAGCCTTAACTTTTAATCATTAGTCAACCGCACTGGCTCCCCTCCTGCAGCGCTGGCTCGTCTTGGCGGTACCCTGCGGGAAGCCGCTACGTGTCTACGTTAAATCAGGTATTCTTCTGGCGGATCGGGAGTAGCTGTCAAACAACCGTGAACATGCCTGAAATAGCCAAAGTCTGTTTAGTACATATGTATGATGTGTAAGTCCTAACAGTTTGACTGGAATCAGCTAAGTAGAAAAATGGGCACTCATTTTCATAACCTTCTCAATCAAAATCCTTTAGTTCGGGCAATACACACTGCTGTTAAAGGAAGAGCTAGATATAAGGTAAATGGGCTTTATCGTTCGGAAGCTCTCAAAAGATATCTTGAATTGCGATTATCGGAACACAAAAACATTCAACAAGTTAGTGCCAATCATGATACAGGAAATGTTCTTGTTCTTTTCCACTCAGATTTGAGTGCAAATGCTATAGCCTCGCTTCTTGAAAGAACTGTCTTAGATTACAGAAAACAAGGCACAAAATTGCCTGTAAGGACAGCTTATATCAGCGCAGCGTCACAAGAAGCAAAAATTTCACCTATAAACAAAAGAAAATTAAATCACTTGACAGTCGGTGAGCACAAACAAAAAAGCACCCAAACGCATGTGAAAAAACAATTAGAGCAAGCGGGCAGTCAACTTATTCTAATATCAGGAACCACTGTGTCCACTCTTGTTCTATTCACCGGGCTGCTACATAGGTATGGTCTTGATGAACGCATTTTACTAGCAATTCAGAAGCTGCATACGCCACTTCTTGATCACATTATGGTTGGCATCACTTTTCTCGGACAACCAGTCGTTTTGCTGTTAATTTGTTTGGGATTGAGAATGGGACTGCAGCGTTATAATCGTCGCATTCAAGCAACTACCTTGAGCATAGCTGCAATTGGTGCTATAAGCTTAACTTTTTTCCTAAAACGGCTATTTGGTAGAGCACGTCCAGATTTATGGGACTGGATTATTAATGTAGGACATCACAGCTTTCCTAGCGGTCATGCAATGGGGTCAATAGTGATTTATGGCTTTGTAGGCTATATTTTGGCAAAGGAATTTCCTCAATGGCGAGGACAAATTTTTGCTTTAACCGTTGTTTTAATTATTGCAATAGGTTTTAGTCGGCTTTATCTGGGTGTACACTGGCCTACTGATGTACTAGCTGGCTATGCGACAGGCTTAGTGTGGTTGATTGTCTGTATTAAGAGCTTGGAACTGTGGCAAAAATCTCAATTATCAGGTAAATATTTACACAGTTTTTTAGGAAGGACAAATTTACAACAAGCCCAAAAGGTACAAATTACATGCGCCTAGTAACGATTTCTTCACTAAGAACACAATTATGGGGTGTAATTTCCGCTTGGCGAGTTTTTTCATCTCCATAACTCAAGCGTACACTAAGATAGCTATCTGGTTTGTAGGGCATACGTTCCGCCCACTCAATCGCGACAATTCCTGGTGTAACTTCAATGCCTTCCCAGTAGGTTTCCAAGTTTAATGCGGGGACTTCATTTGATTCCAAACGGTATAAATCCAGATGGTAAAGCGGAAGGCGTCCTTCTGTATACTCGTTAATTAGGGTAAAAGTTGGGCTAACAATTGGATCAGTAATGCCTAAGCCTTCCCCAATCCCTTGTACTAAAGTCGTTTTGCCAGCACCTAAATCACCTTCTAGCAAAATGACATTACCAGCATTTAGTGATTGACCAAGAGTTATTCCAAGCTTTCGCGTCGCGGTTGTATCTGCCAGAAAAATTTTGCTCATCACTGACCTCCTTCGCTCAATTCAAAATTTTGAATATCCACTACGCCCAATTGGCAGCTTGTGGGCAGGAAGTAGAAAATTCAAAATTATTTTTTGTTCGTGCAGCCTGCCGGTAGAACATACTATAAATTTTGAATTGGTTTATCATGTTGTCTTCTCAACCTTTTGACTTTTGATCGTAAATGAAAGGGTCTAAGACCGCTAGGTGTATACGTAGTCTCACTTTCAGTTGAGGTTTAAATCGCCCCCAATGGAAGAAAATGTCTTTCATTTTGCGAAAAGTTTGCGCGTCCAGGTTTCCCGGCGCAAAACTTTTCAAGACGAATTTTGAATTTTGAATTTTGAATTATTAAGATGCCCCCCACTATACCACCGCCACAACACTCGTGCTAATAGTTGGGAGTTGTGACGGACGCAACCTGTTTCATCTTCATGCATCACGTTAGCTATCACAATTCGCCGTCCCAACTGGGTTACGGCTTCTCGATCTAGAAAAACAGGATGGGAGTGTTGTTGAGCATAGCGGATCAGTGCACGCTCACTAGGAGATTTTTTGTGTACCAGTACAGCATTAAACAGAGGTCTACCGCAAGCAGCATCAATCGCCCTAATGTGGTCAGCAACAGTGTATCCCTGAGTTTCTCCAGGTTGTGTCATGATATTACATATGTAAATGCGTGGTGCGTCCGAGGCGGCGATCGCATCAGCAATCTCTGGTACTAACAAATTAGGAATGACGCTGGTGTAAAGACTACCAGGACCCATAATGATGTAATTAGCTTCTTTGATTGCCTTAATAGCTGCTGGCAAAGCTGGCGGATTTGCAGGAATGCAGCCAATTTTGACAATACTACCACCCGCTTCGGTAATTTTAGATTCCCCTTCTATACGGCGACCATCGGCTAACTCAGCCCAAAGACGCACATCGGTAAGAGTTGCTGGCAAAACTTGTCCTCGGATTGCTAAGACTTTAGAACTGGCAGCTACACCTCTTTCCAAATCGCCAGTAATGTCACTCATCGCCGTCAAGAACAAATTGCCAAAACTGTGACCTGTCAAACCATCTCCAGCTTTAAAGCGGTACTGAAACAGTTCTGTCAATAACTTTTCTTCGTCAGCTAATGCTGCTAAACAATTACGAATATCTCCTGGTGGTAGCACGCCAAATTCCTGACGTAACCGTCCTGAAGAACCGCCATCATCGGCTACAGTGACAATGGCAGTAATATTGGCGCTGTAAGCTTTCAAACCTCTTAGCAGTGTGGAAAGTCCAGTACCACCACCAATGACTACAATTTTCGGTCTCCGGTACAATCGGCGATGTGCCAGCAAGACATCAATAAGTTCCTCATCGCCTTCTGATCGCAGTACCTGAGTAATTGAACTTACTGTCCGAGTTTGTCCCCACAGAAGCAGCAACAAGCCACCCAGTATCACCAAAGGACCGCTGATGTAATACGGTACAATATCGGTGATCACTCCCAGAATGCCCCTCAAAAACTTAATCGCCCAAAAAATTGGCGTTAGCCTAATCCAGATAGCAAATCCCAGACTTGCTAAAATCATACCTCCAACACTAATGAGTAACCATCGTTTCACCGATAGCCCAGGGGACAACCACTTGAACCACTGGTTCACTCGATAGGAAGTGCGACTGCGTGACTGCTTTTGCAGGGCTTTGAGGGCTTGTCTGAGAAAACCAATTGACATACCTGATTTATAGCAGTACTACTAACAATGATTAACAGAAAATGTATACCACCTGGTTGAAATTCAGATGTGGAATTGTTACACTTTTCAATCCGATTGGACTAAAAGTACATAGTCTAAATTGCCAGTATACCGACTCAATAGGCTTTATGGTCAAAAAAACAACAAGTAAATGGAACAGCGAATTTTAGGAATAGATCCGGGACTAGCAATTTTAGGATTTGGGGCGATTATATGCCAAAAAAATCAAGACAAGGTGCAACATGATTGTGTAAGTCTACTCGACTTTGGTGTTATCAATACGCCAGCTAATACAGAAATCGGACAGCGGCTATGTACGTTATACGACGATTTACACACCCTGATAAAAGAATTTCAACCTCAACTGGTAGCAATAGAGAAACTTTTCTTTTATCGTATGGCAAATACTATCCTCATTGCACAAGCACGAGGAATAGTCATGTTGGTGTTGGCACAGCATCACTTACCAACAGTGGAATTTAATCCTGCCCAAATTAAACAGGCATTAACGGGATATGGTAACGCGGATAAACAGGAAGTTCAGCAAGCAGTGGCGCGAGAGTTGAATTTAGACTACATTCCTCATCCAGACGATGCTGCAGATGCATTGGCTGTTGCCTTGACGGCGTGGTTTCAGATTTAGTTATCCCTTAAAAAAATAAGGCAAGTCTAATGTATAACCGGAAACTAAAGGATAAAGTTTTTCATCCTTTATGGTTTTTAGTTCATTTTTTATTTTCCTCTCAAGAAACACAGGGGTGTAAGGGGTGTAAGGGGAGCCAGTGCTCGGCTAGAGTTTCCCGACTTGTAGACGCCGGAGACGGCTTCCTGCAGGGTAGCACAAGCGCGTTGTAGGGGTGTAAGGGAAAAAGGTGTTTCTTTCATATTTTACTGGCTGCTAAGCTGCTAGTTGAAGGCTCAGATCTTGAAGTCAACAGACTGAGGCTTTAAAACAACGCCTGATTAGTGCTTGTGCAGTAGATCTGAATTAAGCAGTTGTATGAAGGTTAATTTTATAACCAGTTTTTCCAGAAAAATATCCGTGACGTACATATTTTGGCAATATTTTAGGTTAGGAAGATTTTTCAAAATGCTGACCTTGAGAAGAAGATTCAAACTTATACCCGACGCCTCGTACAGTTTGAATTAATGCTGGTTGGCTGGCATCAATCTCAATCTTCTTGCGAATTTGACCGATATGAACGTCTACAACTCTTTGATCCCCGACGTACTCATAGTCCCAAACCTCCTGAATCAGTTCAGAACGCCGCCAAACTCGACCAGGATGGCTAGCTAAAAAATGCAACAGGTCAAACTCCAAAGCAGTTAAAGGCACTGGTTGGCTGTTAAGTGTGACTTCCCGCCGTACGGGGTCAATCATTAATTTTTCAAAGACTAACCTCTTCTGTTCTGCCGTAGTAACAACACGTTGACGCCTTAAAATGGCTGCTACTCTAACTTCTAGTTCCCCTAGACCAAAGGGTTTGGTCAGATAATCATCCGCACCTTTAGAAAAGCCGCGAATCTTGTCGGCTTCGTCTGCACGACTTGTTAACATCAATACAAAAACTCCGTTACGGCTTTGCATCTCTTGGCAGAGGTTAAATCCGATGACGTCTGGTAAATTTACATCTAAAATTACCAAGTCTGGGTTAAATTGCTCAAACAGCGCAAGAGCAGTTTTACCATCTTCGGCAGATTCTACCTGATAGTTTTGCTTAATTAAGAAGCGTTGGATTAAGTTTCGAACCGCAGGGTCGTCATCAACTACAAGAATCTTGGCAGGAGCCATGACCATCACTTTGCACAAAAATTTATAGGATAAAGGGCGAATTCCGTCAAAAAAATGGTTTTCGCATTGGAGACAATATGTATCTACAAGGCTAAGGTATGATTTCCCTGATTATTTAAATACTAGTGTAATCAGGATTATCCACAATTAGGGCGTAAATATTTTGGAAATGCTGCCCATTGCTCCAGTATTTGACTTTTTTGTCAATTTTGTTTGTGTCCATAGGGCAAATCCTCTAACCTTAGCCACAACAACTGGTTTAACTTGGACAGAAGCTATCCCAGATGTGCGATAATTTAAAACCCTTTAATTTTAAATCGAGATGTGACTTTATGGCACGAGGAAGCAAAAGACAATTATTTAGAACTCACCTTGGAGGAACGTAAATTGTTGAATCTGAAACACAAGAGATTTTTTCATCGTAAAAATTGCCTTTTAGGTATTTTTTGCTTAAATTCTAGAGTAAAGCCCTAGTTAATCAACGACATGAGGGGATACACGGAGCTATGGCTATATGTTAAAGTGGCTATAAGCTAATCGTCATTCATTTTCCCAAACTGATTCGCTTGTAGTAAGGGCTTCAGTCCTGGCTTTATGCAACTTAAATGCTCATTAGCTTAGTTAAAATTACCAAACTAGTGTGGCTTACCAGTGCTAATATCCGGGTGAAGCATACGAATTGACCAAAACTTTGGTTTCAACCAAGATAAAAATATAGTATTTTTTGTTTAGTAAAACATTGCCGCTGACTGAGGCTGAAGTAATAAACTCCCATGAGCGACGAGCAGAATCCCTACGATAAACTTGGGCTATCAGAAGATGCTAGCTTTGATGAAATTCAAGATGTTCGCAATCGTCTATTGGAGCAACACAGTGGCGATGCTAAGCGTCTGGAAGCTATAGAAGCTGCTTATGATGCGATTTTGATGGAACGCTTGAAGATGCGCCAGGAAGGTAAAATTAAAGTGCCTGAACGTATCCGATTTCCAGAGCGTTTAGTGCAATCGCTTCCAAAAGAAAGTCAAACTCCTCGCCAGCAGTCACCTGCATGGCTGCAACGAATTCTAGATAAGCCAACATTAACAGATACTTTGTTGCCTGGAGCTTGGTATGTTGGATTAAGTGCCATTAGCGTTTTTTACCAAGCTGGTGGCGACCAAGCATTGCAATTAGCGTTAGTACTTGGGGTGTGTGTCAGTATTTACTTTCTTAATCGTAAGGAAAAAAAGTTTGGTAGAGCAGTTTTATTAACGCTAATTGGTCTTACTACAGGGTTAATTGCAGGAGGGCTAGTCGCCACATGGCTTATCCCTCAAACACAGATTATGAATGTGACTCAAAATCAGTTTTCTACTGTCGTCACATTCGTATTATTATGGCTTATCAGTAGCTTTTTAAAATAAATGGGTCATTGAACAACAGGTAATAAAGAACAGATCCCTTAATTCAATTGCAACTCAGCTTGTCTATTGTGGCGTTGTTTGTAGAACTAGATCTACAGCAGAACTTAAATCCTGGGCAATTAAGTTAGGCTGGTAGAGTTCTAGTTGAGAGCGATCGCGAATGCCACACTCCACAGCTATGACCTTAATGTTATGTTTTGTGGCAGAAATGATGTCAGCTTCTGTATCCCCCACCATCCAAATATCAGTGGGAGGGGGCAATTCTTCAATTGCCCGTGCCATCAACAAAGGTTTATCATCAATGTCACGGGTTTTGACATGATCGTCGCTTAAGCAGTAACAGCGATTTTCTGGGAAAAATCTCCCTAAATCGTGTTTATTAAAAGCATAATCTAATTCCCGAATCCGACGCATAGTCATAACAACTAAATCTATACCTGCCTGTTGAGCTTTTAACAGTGCTTCTACAGCACCAGAAGCTAGGCAGTCATACTGAAAGTAAGATTCTGTATGCACAGTTTGTAGCCGCAATTGAGAAAACTCTTGTGCCTGCACTTCATCTAAACCAGAAATCATACCAATTTTTTTTTCGGAAACGCGCGATCGCTTCAGCTGCCAAAATTCTGCTTTTGCAAGTTGTTGTACCTGTTGGTTTGGACATTGGATTTCTTCCAAGCAAAATTGGTACACACGGTAGTACCGCTCAGAAACATCAATGATCGGGCCATCAAAATCTGTAATAATTCTTAACATTTTTTTATGAAAATGTAAATATTATCTACAGAATATCCCAAATCATGCTACTTTATACTTTTGAAAAATTGATAAATTAATTTTGGATTTCTAATATGTCATCCAAAATTTTTGAGACGACTAAATATTTCAGCCGAGACTACCACGTTTGATTTGTTCATTTTCAATTGCTGCAAATAAAGTGCGAAAGTTACCTTCACCAAAACCTTGAGCTTGGTGCCGACGCTCAATAAACTCAAAGAAAAAGGTCGGCTGTCCAAAGATAGGCTGGGTGAAAATTTGCAATAGTAAAGGTGTTTGGTTGTTATTCAAGCCAAAAAAAGTCTCTTCTTTCCAATCTACCAAAATTTCCTGTCCAGCAATAGTATCCAGTTCGTCGCTCGTAATGGGAAGTCCTTTTCGCTGTCGAATTTGTGAGTAGTAGTCTTTAGGTACTGGGAGTAAGGATAGACCAGTAGCGCGGAATTGGGCTATTGCATGAACTATATTGCGTGTTCGTAAAGCGATATGTTGAATTCCTGATCCTCGGTTCAGGTTTAAAAATTCTTGAATTTGAGAATTGGCTGAACCTGGCTGATTTATTGGCAATTGTACATCACCGTTACGCGAAACCATAACCTGGCTATGCAAGCCAGAGCGAGATGTTTGAATATTAAACGTCTGCTGTCCCTGAAAATTAAGGATATTTTCGTACCAAGCCACTGCATGCTCTAAATCACCTGCGTTTACATTTAGCACGATATGGTCTATGCCGGTAAACCAAGAAGATGAGGAGGGGGAGAAGGAGGGAGGGAGCCAAGGATCTTTTCCCACACTCCCACATTCTCTGATTCTGTGAGTGTCTCTTCCTCCCTCATCTGTTTGCCCTCTCCTTTCTATTAACGTATGTGTCAGAGAACCCCAAGCAGCTATTTTGCTGCACTTAATATATTCCTGACCATATTTGTATTGCTGAATGGGTTGCAGGATTTTCGCCCCGTGGACTCTGGCAAGCGAAATAATTTCTTCTAAATTTTCAACACAAAAAGCAACATCTGCCACACCAGGCGGGTGGTAGCGCAAAAACTCAGCGACTGGACTGGTGGGTAATAACGGGGAAGACAGTAAAAAGTAGATTGCACCACTGTTAACCACGTGCGTGCAGGTGTGAAAGGCGTTATCCTCTTTAGGATTCCAAGGAATGTCGTCTCCCTTTTCGAGAAAAGTCGCAGGAATAGCACAATCAGGGACTACTTCAAAACCCAAATGGCGTACAAAGCAATCGCGCCACACTTTGGCATCTTCGACATAAAAGTGAACGTGATCAATTTTCATGCTCTTTGAAAATCCAGCACAATTGTTTATCTGTTTGTAAATTTTGCCTCTTTTAGTGGATTTTCAAGTCATTCCTAAGCAAGAATCTGGTTGGTTTCTTTAACACAAGTGAGGAATGAGGACTCATTGAGCTTTGTCTGGGTTAAATACTTGTGGGGGTACATCAGAATTGTCAACACCATCTTGTTCAGTTTGAAGTTGTGGAGAATTCGCCTGTATATTTTGTAAATTTTCTTTTAACTGAGTTTGTAGCCAGTGTTCAAATAGTTCGTTAAGCAGTCGCTGTCGCATTTCTTCATCTAACTGAGATGGCAAAAGCTTTTCTAGACGTACAACCACAATCCAATCTCCCAAAGGTGTTGGTGGTAAAAGTTGACCGGGCTGAACTGATGCCAGCATATTTGCCAACACTGGATGGGGAACTCCCAATTCCACTGGACCTATTAAGCCACCTGTTTGAGCCTCAGGACCTTGAGAATACTCGCGAGCGAGTTCGCTAAAAGACTGTTCTCCTTCCTGAATTCTGAAGTAAAGCTCTTGAGCGATACAAATATCTTTCACCCGAATCAAAGAATAGACAACCCTATCTAACTTTGCTTTACGCTGAAGAAAGTAGGACTGTAACTTATCTGCCCAAGTGCTTCGCTTGAAGTTTTCCAGTTTGATATTACGTGTGGCTAGATAGTCCACTTGTTCACGGTTTAGACCACGAATTTGTAACCATGCTTGCAGGTCATCTTCAGAATTCAACTGATGCTGTTGGTAGAATTGCTTATATGCCTGAGTATTTTCTTCTGCTGTCAGAGTATGGTTAGCGATCGCATTATCGACGATAATCTCTCGCATCAATTGCGGCAGTATTCCGTACTGCTTCAGTAGGGGAATGAGTTCGTTGTTGTTAATGGCGCGATCGCCGACTTGTAGAACTGGAATCATAACCTCCTAACTGTTATAATTACTACCATAGGCTAAATAGAGTCAATAAACTCTTCAGGTTTTCTCAAGATATCTTAATAATAGTATTTCTAGTTTAACTATACTGACTCTTGACAAGTAACTTTATATCTGCTTAAGTTTTCCACCTGTCATGAGAGTGATGGAAACAGAGGTTATAGAAAAATCGCCCCCACATTTGGTGTGAGGGCAAATGAAAGCGGAAGAAAAATAAAAGCCTCAGTTATGATTTTGACTAGATAGCGACATTTGGCTGTGACCAATTCTGAGTTCCTAGCAAGTCATGACCTTCGCTAACTAACATGTTGTTGTTAAGTCCAGCAATACCTATACGCGGATCAAGGCTAAGAGGTTTTCCTAACCCTAGCAGGATGATTTCATCATTGTTGATCGCAGATGGTCGTCCCACGGAGAAAGGATAGTTGTTGTCATTGGCAACTAAGATAGTATTTTTATCAATCACCAGCACATTTTCGATGGTTTGGAATGGGAAGGTGAACTTTGTGCTGCCATCTTGATTTACAGCCATTTTCAGGTAAATAGACCACTGTCGTAGAGGTGCAAAGCTTTGCGTCCTTACAAACGGTGTGGTTCATTTCGGTGAAAACTGCTGTAAGTCATTTGGATCTTGAATATTGAGTAGATCTGCGACTTCTTCTTTTGCCACATATCCTTTGCTCACAGCATATCAAGGTGTTAATGGTCATTGATAAATTCTTCAGCTTTGGCGCAGGGAACTGTCAAATTGTCGATGTGACAGTTTGTCAGTATAATTTTATTTAAGTATATAAGTGTTAATTCTGGTTGTGTCTGTACCTTTATCTATACCCTGTCTACCTCAGTAGTAATGATAATTATTAGTACAAGGAAATAAGTTATGACGTACTTACAGAATCTTTCTGGAGTCTTCTTTGGGAAAGATGATGCTGCTTCAGAATCACAGCAGGGCTTTTTAGGTCAGATATTTTTGAAAACTTCTTTTTACGATAGGGTAAACAGTGGATAAAAATTTTTGATAACAGGAAGAAAAGGTACTGGAAAAACAGAATTCGTGTTTCATTAAAAAATGCATTAAAAGCAAAAGGTAAAAATACTATTTTCGTAACATCTAAAGATTTGTCTGTGCCAAAAATGCAGCAAATTCACAATACGGCAATTAATTATTTTGAAAAATTTGAATTAGCTTGGAGATATGTATTTATTGTAAAAATTGCACATGAATTAATTACTGTTATTGATGAAAAACAATCTGATTCAAATAAATTAGAATTTTCGGAAAATCAATATATCAAGAAAATTTCAATTTTTTTATATAAAATTAAGAAAATTGAAAAACCATTTTGGAAAAAACTAACTTCAGTATTGGATAAAGTTTCAAAATTTTCAACAAAGATTGCAAGTGTAGAAGTCGGAATGGAAGCTAGACAAATAGAAAACCATTATGAATTCAATGAGAAGCTAGATAAATTTGGCGAAACTATAAAAGCGTTAGTACAAACTAATGATTTAAATATTACTATTTCAGTAGAAGACATTGATGATATTTGGGATACAACTGAACAGTCAAAACCTTTAATTGTAGGTTTATTAAATACAATTAGAAAACTGAATTCATTTTTTTATCCAAAATTTGTAATTTTAGTTTTCATTCGTTCTGATATCTGAGATGGACTATCTTTTCCTGATAAAGACAAATAAGTTTAGAAGTGAAACTGAAACAATTACTTGGTCGGATTTCGAGTTAAAACGCTTAATAGCAATAGGTATAAAAATATTAGCAAATTTAACTCATATAGAACAACATGAAATTCATAAAATATCGGAAACTTTATTTGAAAATAAAATTGAAAGCAAAAAAGATTCTTTTACATATATTGTTGCTCGTACACTAAAACGCCCACGTGAAGTAATACAATTTTGTAATTTGGCATTAACAATTGCACTGCACAAGATAGAAATGCTTCTCGAATTACATCGGAAGATATTTTATCTGCAGAATCACGTTACTCTATTTGGAAATTAGATGATTTAGTTAATGAATACACGGTTCAGTATCCTTTTCTCCGAGATATGCTTGGCATTTTTCAAAGCTTTAAAAAATTTTTTACGAAAGAAGAGCTTCATCCAAAGTATGAACAAGCAAAGAAAGCTCTTGAAAGAATATTTCCAGATATTATTAATTTAGATTTAGATGGATTTCTTCAGATATTATTTGGAATAGGATTTATTGGAGCTAAAGTTTATGGTCAAGAGATTTATAATGATTATAGTCAAAATTTACCAAGAATTGTATTAGTAAATATTAATAACCTTGAGGGATTGGTTATTCATCCAGCATTTCATCTGGGGTTAGGTTTAAGAAAAGTTAAGATAAAAAATAATGATGAAATTGAAGTTTT
This sequence comes from Brasilonema angustatum, assembly GCF_059505445.1. NCBI lineage: Bacteria > Bacillati > Cyanobacteriota > Cyanophyceae > Nostocales > Scytonemataceae > Brasilonema > Brasilonema angustatum. Next base: position 24,155 of record NZ_JCACKO010000039.1, read on the forward strand.
ACAAAAATCGGAGGATTTTCAATCAAACATTCAAATTGGTGGAAATGTTTCTGGTAACATCCATATCCAGGGCGAACGCATCTAAATATATTGTCCTAAACTTCCTGTCCGTTGCTATAAAAAGCGTACTTCGAAACCTCGTAAACAGACTGCCAAATCCGCTTAATTTCGCTATCTTTATATTCCTTGGTTTAAATTTCTTTAACCCAGCATCGCTGGGTCATTTTCCGTGCCTTAGTCTAAAGTCCAATGATAAGCTTCTTAAATTTATTAAGTATATAAGTAGATGAACGTAAATAGACGCTTCTCCTAACTTCTTTGACACAAACCAATCAATTTTTGGAATCGGCTTAAACTCCTTATCCAAAACGTCCAGAAGTGTAGTCGCGGGTGCGAGAATCAAGAGCATTCCCGAAGATTTGATTTGTTGATCCAAATTCAACCATTTGACCAATTCGACTTTCATCAGTGCTGAAGAAAGCGGTGAAATCAGAAACGCGAGCGGCTTGCTGCATATTATGAGTTACAATTGCAATTGTCAGTTCCTCGCGTAAACTGTGGATGAGCTCCTCAATTTTCATTGTTGCTATTGGGTCAAGAGCCGAACAAGGCTCATCCATTAAGAGAATTTTTGGTTTAACTGCTAAAGCACGAGCAATACATAGACGCTGTTGTTGACCACCAGAAAGCCCTAAAGCTGATTTCTGTAGTTTATCTTTTACCTCATTCCAAATTGCAGCACCTCGCAGAGCATATTCAACTATTTCATCTTGTTCTGCTCTAGGACGCCATCCAGCAATTTTTATCCCGTAAACGATATTATCGTAAATGCTCATGGGAAAAAGGTTTGGCTTTTGAAACACCATACCTATTTGGCGGCGTAGCCGATTTAGATTAACACGAGAACTGTAGATATTTTGACCATAAAATTCTACGCTGCCATCTACTTTTACTGCTCCTTCTAATTCACTAATGCGATTAAGGCATTTAATGAATGTAGATTTACCACAACCGCTAGGACCAATAATTGCAGTGACTTGGTTCTCGTAGACATCCATTGTCACGCCTTCGAGTGCTTTGGAAGTGCCATAGTAGAAGCTAAGGTTCTTGACTTTGATTGCTGGGTTTAATTTACTCATACTGTGTTAAATATTACAACAAGAGTTCACAACATGACTTCAGTTGTGATTAGACATTTCTCTTTCTTATGAAAACACGAGAGAGAATACTGATTAACATAATTATCCCCACTAAAACAAGAGAAGCAGTCCACACTAATGCTGTTTTTTCTGGCGAGGGATCGTTGTATAAGTTAAAAATTAATACGGATAAGGAAGCTGTTGGCCCCAATAAGTCGCTTGACCAATCTAAACTGAACAAAGCAGTAAAAATTAAGGGTGCTGTTTCACCTGCAGCACGAGCTACAGCTAACAAAACTCCTGTGGTAATTGTGGGAATTGCTGCTGTGACAACAACGCGCCAAGTCGTCTGAAAACGAGTTCCTCCCAAGGCAGCTGAACCGAGACGTACAGAAGTGGGAATAAGTTTTAGGGCTTCTTCTGTTGTCAATACAATCACAGGGAGCATGAGAACTGCTAATGCAAAACCACCGGCGATCGCACTAAATTTCTTAGTTATCAATACAATAACAGCGTAAGCAAAAACACCGACAACAATCGAAGGAACCCCAGTCAGAATAGAGGCGACAAAGCGAACAGTACGACCAATGCGACTTCCTTTACCAATTTCTGACAAAAATATACCTGTCATGACTCCAGTCGGAATACTGAACAGCGCCGCAATGACTACCATTTCCAAGGTACCAACAATCGCATTCCCAAATCCATCGTTTATGACTGATGTTACAAACATAGATGGTTTGATGCTTGTTATACCCCTTCCGATAATTTCCCACAGCAATGACAGCAAAGGAATCAGGGCTAAAGCTGAGAGCGAGAATGCGATCACAGTCATGCCATTGTTAAATATCTGCCTTATAGGTGGTAGAGGACTACATATCTCTGCTGCCACTGATTTCTCTATTTCAGACTCTTGATGAGTGCTCATATTCTTTGCTTAAATGATTTGGAACTTCCGCATCTTGCTTTAGAAATAGAATACATAGGACATCTTACCTGGATTTGACACTTGTTATTTGTGTTCCCAGTGTCTTGAAAATAAGCTTTCTACTTGCTCTTGCCACTGACAAACTGTACAACCACTAAAGCACAAATATTGACAACTAAAGTCACAATAAATAGAATCAAGCCCAAATATGTTAAAGCACCAATGTGCAATGGATCTTGAGCTTCAGCAAATTCATTGGCTAGTACAGAGGGAATTGAGTAAGCTGGATCAAGTAGTGAAAGACTAACCTGAGCCGAGTTACCAATCACCATAGTCACAGCCATTGTTTCTCCCAAAGCTCTACCTAGGGCAAGCATAGCTGCACCCACAATTCCAGAAAATCCAGCGGGTAATATCACCCGAAAAATAGTTTCCCAACGAGTAGAACCCAGAGCCATTGAGCCACTGCGTAACTCTTTAGGAATAACTAACAAAACTTCACGACTAATTGCTGCCATCGTCGGCAAAATCATAATCGCAAGAATTATGCCAGCAGTCAACATATTGAACCCAGCAGGACTTGGTGTATGAAACAGTGGTATCCACCCGAAAATGTTGGATAGCCACGTTTGTAGAGGTACAAAACTTGGAATAAAAACGTAGACGCCCCACAAACCAATAATGACGCTGGGAATAGCAGCGATGAGTTCTACGATAAAAGCTATGGTTCCACGTGCTGAAGCAGGGATGAAATTTTCACTCGTGACTAAGGCTACCGCTATCCCCACTGGTACGGCAAACAACATGGCGATCGCGCTGCTAACCAAAGTGCCATAAATATATGGCAAGGCACCAAAAACGAGATTACCTGTATCCCATTGTTGATTCCACAAGAACCCTAGTCCAAACTTATTAATAGCTGGTAGAGCTTTTTGGAAGATGATCCAACTCATCCAAAACAAGACAGCAACCGTCAAGGCTGCAAACACATAAACTAGCCATGTAAATCCTTTATCTATCCAGAAATTTTTCCCACTGCTAGCTGTTATGTCTATACTTTCATCAATCAAACTAGGTTGATTATTATTAGCTGGTTCAGAGGAATTTGCCATTACGAATCAGAGAATTAAATTATGTTCATGATTTTAGAGTGGGCTAATAGCCCACCCTGGTAGAGGAAAAAGTGTCAGATGACCGGAACTAAGGGTGTAGGGGTATAGGGGGAAGAGGGGATCTTCTAGCCCCTAAGAGGGGCGCTACGCAAATGTGGTACATCTCTACCCCGAACCCAGAAGGACTCAAGCCCACGCCAGATGTCTCAAGTCGGGAGACCCGCCCACGACACTGGCTCCTTAATTTCTTAATGGAGAAATGTAGAAGATGTGCATCCTTAATTCAAGCCCCTCAATTCATTGATGGGGATCCCCTACACCCTTACACCCTTACACCCTTACACCCCTAGTTTGCTGACAGATTATTTGATAGCGCTGTTGACCGTTTGTATAACTTTTTGAGCTACAGGATTTGGAATACGAGTGTAGTTTAAGTCGTCATTTATTTGTTGACCATCTGTTAACACCCAATTTACAAAGTTCTTGACAGCAGTTCCTTGGGCAGCATTGGGATAACTTTTATATATCAACAACCACGTTAGACCAACGATAGGATAACCCTGTGCTGGGTCGTCAACAAAAACCCGGAAATTGGCTGGGAAGTTTACAGTTGATAAGGCTTGGTTAGCAGTTTGTAAAGAAGGAGCTACAAATTCTCCTTGCTTGTTCTGCACCTGTGCTGCTTTGAGCTTGTTTTTCAGGGCGTATTCATACTCAACATAACCAATGGCACCAGGAGTACGAGTTACTGAACTCGCTACTCCTGGATTCCCTTTCGCCTTGGTGACATTCGGGATAGTCCAATTTGGAGACTTGCTGGTACCAACTCGTCCTTTAAAATAAGGACTTATAGAACTCAAATGGTTGGTAAAAATAAAAGATGTACCACTACTATCGGCGCGAACAACAGCTTTAATCGGCTGATTTGGTAGATTCACACCTGGATTATCTGCTTTGATTTGAGGATCGTTCCAGTTAGTAATTTGACCAGAGAAAATCGCTGGTAGTGTCTTGCGGGACAATTTGAGATTATCTATAGGAAGATTGTGAACTACTGCAACAGCACCACCTGCGGTAGGTACTAAGATGACACCATTCTTAACTTTAGCTATTTCCGCATCAGTCATCGCAGAATCACTAGCACCAAATTGAACAGTGCCAGCAATAACTTGATTAACACCAGCACCACTACCAACGGCTTGATAGTTAACTGACAGGTCTGGATACTTCTTTTTGACTTCACGAGCATAACGTTCGTAGAGTGGAGCGGGAAAAGTTGCTCCCGCACCATTGAGGGTTTCTGCTTGGGCGATCGCGGTAAAAATCGATCCAAAACTAACAGCAGCCGTAACAACTGAAACACTAACTACACGACTTAAAACAGTAGTTGAAATTTTCATATGCCTCGTTATTAAGGAATAAATTTTTGTTGAGCGACAATACGCAAATACACTACTATGAATATAGTTAAGAAAAATTTAAGAAAAAAGAAACGTTACTTTAAATATTTTTTAAGAAGCTTTTGATATTACATTCTTTACCCTTAGGCTAAAAATATCTTGACAATAGATTGAAAATTTGCATCCACGTATAAATATTATTCTTCAAAATCTTGATTAGAAAATATTTTTGGTACTGTTATAGATACAACTCCTCATTTATTAACCTTTTTTCTCACCAGTAAAGTCAATAGGCAAGGTTTTCAAATATCTCAATTTTTCACAGGAAGTTTATTTTTATGCTTATCCTTAAAAGAACGAAACCCTTTTTATCTAACAATGGCTATGAGTACGCCAAATGAGCAATTATTATTGCACACATAAAGCCATTAATTGTAGAACATAATAATGTCATATTTCCACTTGTAATTATTTCAATTTGCAATCCATGACGGCATTATTTATGGTTTTAACAAAAGCCTCAATAGATGAAGCATTTGTTAAAACCATAAATAAAATTAGCTCAGCAATCCGTGCAGGAGTTGTGAAATGACTCGTTGAGGCAGGGAACGCTTAACAGGGAATAGGCGTGTGAAAGTCTCTGATGATGTCCGTATTTTCTCATTAGTTCATGTCCGAATCTAGCTGGCAACAGCTATACTTTGTTTTTTTACGCCTTTCTACTTAGTGTGTTGATGAGAAGACTAATTTACAACCCCAACTACGTAAAGCCAATTAAATTTCCAAGCGTTCACATTGAAATCAACCTCAGGGCTGGTTTTATCAGCCAGGTAAGTTACGTATATTAAATTAGGTGATGTGCTTGTTCTTTTTCCGTAAAGGCACGGCATTGCTGTGCCTTTCTTACTTCGCTAAATTAACTTTGTTATCTCGCTACTTGTTCCAAACAAATATTAATCCCTCTCTCGACGGATATAGTCGTTGCCAGGTAGGTTCGGACATGAACTAATGAGAAAATACAGACATCACGAGATTTTCAACCCTGTTAAGCGTTAAGCATTCCTTGCTATATGTCCTAATAGAGTTGGCAACTGCTATACCATCCGCAGATAGAGGTATTCACCGACTGAATTTTATTATCTTCAGCAATATATCAATAAATATTATGTAAAGGAGGCGACTATTACTGCTCAACTATCCAAGGATGTTGTCATCCAGGAATGCCACAGATCAAGTATTGCTGAAGCCTTGACACATGCTGTAGAAATTGCTGATTATTGTGCGGCTAACGCCGCTGCGATTGATAACAATGGCGCTTTTCCTGAGAGCGAGTTTAAGCGGATTGCAAAAGCAGGCTTGTTGGCTGCACCTTTGCAGCCAGAGTTAGGCGGGTGGGGTGCAGGAATTGATGCCAATGTTACCTACGAATCACTAATGCTATTAAAGCAGATGGGGCGTGGGAATTTGGCAGTGGGTCGAGTTTATGAGGGGCATGTCAATGCACTGCAACTGATTCAGACTTTTGGAACTAGAGAACAAATTGCAAGTTATGCTTGTGATGCCCGCGATCGCCACAAAATTTTTGGCGTTTGGAATGCCCAAGCGTCTGATGGTGTCAAGATTATCCCTCTTGACAATGGTAAGTATCGTTTGGAAGGTTCTAAAACCTTTTGTTCGGGATCTGGCTATGTTGAGCGTCCCTTTGTGAATGGAACGTTACCCGATGGCAGTTGGCAAATGTTCATTGTGCCAATGGATCAAGTTACCACACTCAGTGATCCTAATTGGTGGCAACCTTCTGGAATGCGAGCAACTGCTAGCTACAAAGTAAATTTTAGCGGCGTGGAGTTGGAAGAAAGTTCATTAATTGCTAAGCCAGGAGACTACTTTCGCCAGCCTTGGTTGTCTGCGGGAGTCGTTCGCTTTGCTGCGGTGCAATTGGGTGGAGCGCAAGCACTATTTGACTTAACTCGCCAGTATCTCCAGAAAATGGAATATACAAACGATCCATATCAAAAAGAACGCTTGGGCAGGATGGCGATCGCCATTGAAAGTGGTCATCTGTGGCTACGGGGTGCTGCTGATATGGTAGCAGCTTATGCACCGATATTTGGAGGTCATCCCAGTGTTAACAACCCGCAAGCAGACCAACTTGTCGCCTATGCAAATATGGTGCGGACGACAATTGAACAAATTTGCATTGACATGATGCAAATCTGTGAGCGCTGTATTGGCACTCGCGGTTTACTACCACCAAATCCGATGGAACGCATCATCCGGGATTTAACTTTGTACCTACGTCAACCTGCCTTTGATGCAGCTCTTGCCAATGTTGGACAGTATGTCCTAGCTGAAACTCATCCTGCTCACTTGCTTTGGAATAATGAATAACCAGGTTACGATTGCATCACCACTCACTCATTCTAATAGTTTGCCTTGGCGTTCACTCAAGGAGATTGCTTGTGGTTCGGCGTTAGTCGTTGCCCCTCATCCCGATGATGAGACACTAGGTTGTGGTGGTGCGATCGCCTTACTACGTTCTCTCAATTTGATGGTACGTGTTTTGGTTATCAGTAACGGTACTCTTTCACACCCTAATTCACAGAAATATCCCGCACCTGCGCTGCAGGCGTTGCGGGAAAGTGAAACACTCTCGGCGCTTTCTGTATTAGGAGTGGAAGCGAATGCAGTCACTTTTTTACGTCTGCAAGATGGCTCAATTCCAGCACAGTATAAAGGTGCAGTAACGACTTGCGTTGCTTATCTAACAGAAATTGCGCCGCGCATGATCTTTTTACCATGGCGCTACGATCCTCACCCAGATCATCGAGCCACTTGGAAGTTAATTCACACCGCGCTGTCTGACTCAGGCTTATCGCCGCAATTGATCGAGTATCCCATTTGGGACTGGGATCCAGAGCAACGCGGAACCCTACCAGAATCTCTTGAAGTCACAACTTGGCGGTTGGATATTAGCGCGGTAGTGGAATTGAAACAGCAAGCGATCGCCGCCTATCGCTCCCAAACCACAGATTTAATTGATGATGATCCAGAAGGCTTTCGCCTGACTCCGCAAATGCTTTTGAACTTTACCCGTTCTTGGGAAGTTTATTTAGAAGCCAAAATTTAAGAATTATGAAACTGGCAATTTTTGATATTGATGGGACGCTAACTCAAACAAATAATGTAGATAGCCAATGCTTTGTACAAGCATTTGCCAAGGAATTTCAAATCAAAGAAATAAACACGAACTGGGCTACCTATGGACATACCACTGACTCTGGGATAGCTTTGCAAATTTTTCAGCACAACTGGGGACGTGTTCCCCAAACCACTGAGTTATGCCAATTGCAGCAATGCTTTGTAGAGTTATTGCATAGTCATTATACACAAACTCCTGCATCATTTGTCGAAATACCCGGAGCTTGTGTGATGTTACAGCACCTAGCCCAAACAAAAGATTGGGCGATCGCCCGCACATGCCCAGAGGGGTTTGTTGAAGGAAACCCCTCTCCCCAAATCTCCGATTTGGGGCAACCAAGCGAAGCTTTGTTGGGGCATAGGGCGCGCTACGCGATCGCAATTGCTACAGGCGGATGGCGTGCTTCAGCCGAGATGAAGCTGCAAGCAGCGGGGTTAGATATAACGCAACTACCAGCAGCGTTTGCTGACGATAGCATCTCCCGAGAAGATATTGTGAAAACAGCTGTGTCGAGAGCTAAGACGTTCTACGATCAGCCTGATTTTGAAAGAATTATTTACATCGGCGATGGTATTTGGGATGTTTTGACTGCTATCCAACTGCAACTACCTTTTGTTGGTGTCGCCAGCGATACACAAAAGCCGCTCTTAGAAAATGCTGGTGTTGAGTGTATTATACCAGACTTTATAGACTTTGAATCTTTTTTAAAAGCCCTGGATACTGCCAGCATCCCCAACCAGCACAAACCGTTGCAGGTACAAAACAATTCCCTGCCAGCAAGTTATTTTGAAACGCTCTATGGTACTAACCCCGACCCGTGGAAGTTTGAAACGAGCGAATACGAAAATAAAAAATATACTGCCACCATCGCAGCTTTACCCAAACAGCGCTATCATTCTGCTTTTGAAATTGGTGGTTCTATTGGTGTTTTGACAGAAAAGTTAGCCCAACGTTGCGACTCGCTACTTTCTGTTGATGTGTCAAAAATAGCTCAAAGCAGAGCAATTCAACGCTGTCAACACTTACCGCAGGTACGCTTTGAAATTATGTGTTTGCCACAGGAGTATCCTGACGAAATGTTTGATTTGACTGTGGTTTCTGAAGTTGGTTACTACTGGTGCTGGGAAGATTTGAAAAAAGCTCAACAGTGCATTCTCAAACACCTTGAACCAGGAGGACATCTGCTTTTAGTTCACTGGACACAATATGCTCGTGATTATCCCCTCAATGGCGATCAGGTTCACGACTCCTTTTTTGATTTAACGCCTACTCACCTGCGGCATTTAAAAGGTAAACGGGAGGAAGAATATCGGCTGGACGTGTTTGAGCGGGTTTTTGAGGAATAAGTCACACCAAGTTGCGAACAGAGAAAAAACCGCAGAGACGCAGAGGAGCCAGTGCGTTGGGGAGCCAGTACTGTAGGAGGGTTTCCCGACAGAGGTATCTGGCATCCGGGTTTCCCGACTTGTAGACGCCGGAGGCGGCTTCCCGTAGGGTAGCACCTGGCGTAACACAGAGAAAGAGAGAAAGAGAGAGGAAAATTCTCTGTATGAATGCAACGCGCGTATCAAAACTCATAACTCAGGAATTTTTTCTCCCCCGACTTTCAATCAGGGGAGCACTTCAAATCTAGCTGATTCGCTTAACAACAAGAAAATCAACAGCCAAAATTTCGCTATTATGTAAGTACATCAAGTACATACACAATGAGCGACTCCTACAAAATTCGCAGCACCAAAATTGGTAACAGCGCGGGATTTCGACTACCTGCGGAATTTTACCGCGAACATCCCCAGTTTGCTAATGCTTCAGGTTGGATAGAAGTATTGTCCCCCGATACTGCGATCGTCAAGATTATTCCCGAATCGGTTGATGACGAGGATGAGGAAGATTCTCTGGTGATGCGCCTGTTTATCGATTTTGCAATCGCAGAAGCTTTGAAAAATAATACCCTGCAACCTTACACAACTGAGATGTCCAAGGCTGCACATAAATTGATTGAGGGTGTGGAATTAGAGGACGAATCGTTGCAAGATGGCTAAGCTTCTCAGTAATGGCTGGGAGATTTATTTTCACCCGCAACTATTTGGAACTCAGTATCAAGAATTATTTGACCGTGTTTCTAATTTACGGGAAAAGTTACCAGAAAGTGAGTTTAAAACCCATCCAACAGTGAAGTTATTTGCAGCGATTACTGTTGCCATTGAAACTAACATTCCTTGCGATCCCAATGCCCGTCATTTTGCTTTGACAGGAACATTAAAGCGCTACGGACGGGTAAAGAAGATGGGTTTACCGCAAAGATATCGCCTGTTTTTTCGAGCATTTGATACCCCAGAATTAAAGGCAATTGTGATTGTGTGGCTAGGATTTCCCCGCAAAGAGGGAGCAAAGGATGATTGTTATCAAGTTTTTACCAAAATGGTGGCACGGGGAACATTTCCAGATAGTTTGGATGAATTAATTGCGCAACCAGAAACAAACCAGGACAAACCGGAGTAAAACATACAGCATAATAGAGGCACCCCTCGAAAATAAACGAACGGAAAGCTGAGAGTAACGGTTTGGGACATCAAGATTCGAAGCGCAACAGCTTATTATTCTCGACGGCGATCTCGACGCCAACTCTCAACACGCAAGCGTAAATCCTGAATAGCCTGTTCAATTTTCACATTTTCCCAGCGAGAAAGCCAAACACCATCGAGTAAGGAGCGTAGTTCAACTTGTTCAAACAACTGACCAAAGGTATATGGTTGTGCTAATTCTTCGACAAGCCATAGCGTCGGAACTCCCAACGTGTTTGCCAAAAGTGCTACGTGCATATAACTTGGCTTTAAGCCGTTGAGAACACACGACCACATTTTTCGTAATTGGTGACGCGCTTGGAAACGAGTTTCAATTGCAGCTGCGGATTCAACCAAAAATGATTGCTGTTGCTGTCCCATTTGTGACCACTTACTCAACTGGTTTGCTAAACCAATGTCTGTGCGTCCAGTTTGTCTGGCTGAAGTCACAACCCGTACTAGCGGACTGTGACGAAAACGGGCATTCACCCGGACTAAAGCGTTATAGAATGCAACATCTTCGGGAGTACGGACGGGGGGTAAACCTCCTGCCACTGCATACATTTGTGCCGTCACCGCCAAACTTGCCCCATAGTGTTGGTAGTGCCGAGGAAAACTGTCATAAGGGTCAGGGTCGATGTAAGATTCTAATTCTGCAATCAAGTAGCGATAGCCTACCTCACGTAGATGACAAACTCTGGCGTAAGGATCTAAGGCAGCACGATCAACTTGGTTTGTGATAATTCGTCCTCCTACCGCATCAGCGCCGCAAGCAATTTCATGTAGGTTGGCTGCAATCCAAGTTGGGCTGACTTGCGAGTCCCCATCGGTTGAGGCAATGATCCCTCGCGGGCGTCCTAAACCTATCAAGCGGCGATATGCCTCATCCATCAAAATCTGACGCACTCGACCAATGTAAGCTTCTGTCGGGGGTAGTGTTTTTTCAATTACGTGGAGTGCTAAATCTGGATGTTGTTGAGCAAAATTCTGGGCGATCGCCACCGAATCATCGCTACAATTATTTGCCAGCAAGATAACTTCGTAGCGTTTAGAGTCTAAAAGCTGCCCTTCTAAGTCAACCTGGTATGCCAAAGCAGCAAGAGTTTGTGTCAACGTCTCAGCTTCGTTGCGAACTGGAACAATCACACAAACTTCACAATGTGGTGAAGGCGGCGTTTGGACTAGAGTTTGGGAAAAGCCCCCGCAAAGTTGTGCAACTGGAAAGTCAGCAACTTGTTGGAAGCGCTTACTTTCCATAGAAACCATTTTTCCGTCTCCAGGAAAACATACAGATTGTGTTCATCAAAACTGGGATTTTTTTGATCTTTGTATTATTTTTTTAAAATTTAATCATTTAGTTTTAATCCCTCTACAGCATGATTAGTGTTAATTTAAACTCTACCAACAGATGTAGTAAAAAACTCTCGTTAACTTTCAACTCTCTCATCATCAAACTATTAGCCTTAGAGAATGTTTTCTTATCCTTAAAATTTTGCATATAAAATTATACATAAATTAATATTTTCTTCAATAATTTCGCCAAAAATAACCCTGATCAAAGATATTTTTTTATTATTTAAAATAAAAAATAAGATATGTTAAGCAAGCCAGCTAGCGCGATATCGAAACCGCAGTAGTTTTACAACTCATGCGGTTGAACCAGATGCCAAATCCAGAAAGTTTGAGTCAGGGCATCAACTTTTACGGTAATTCAAGCGGAAGTATGAAAGCTGCGAAGTATGTTCTGTCAATAAAGAAAATTAATTGACGGATAGCAATCCTATTTGATTTGTGTGAAAGTGCCTGCGCTTTGCGCATAAATCGGGCATACTCAGATTCCCGACAACTTTTAAAGGAGTCAGGAATCTTGTTGTTCACGAATTATTTAGGATTGTTATAGTCTCCCACAATAATGGTCGGTTTATTTAGAAAAGAGTTGTACTAGTGTTTCTTTAGCCCCAAACTGATACAACTTGTGTAAATGGTTGCTAACTGACTCAACGAAACGCGACGACTGCGATAAATCGCCAAAAATCTGAGATAGACTAAGCAATGGTTTGGGATCAAAGCCATCGGAACAAGCTAGTTGAGTCAGGATGTCTGCCATTGGATCGTCAATCGCAATGGGGTTGCCTTGGTCATCCTGTCCGTTGAGGTAACGGAACCAAGCAGCAACTGTTAGGCTCATGTAGTCAATAGCTCCTTCCTGTCGCAGCGCGTCACGCAGCGACCCCAGTACAAATTTTGGCATTTTAGCGAAACTATTAAGGCAAAGACGCGGCAGTTGATCCCGAATTTTGGGATTAGCAAAGCGTTCAATTAAGGTCTTTTTGTAATCATCTAAATCAATCCCTGGTACAGGTTGGAGTGTCGGCGTCACTTCTGCCATCAAATGATCAACGGCTTGCCGGATCAATGGATCTGCCATGACCTCATGAACGTAGGTGTACCCTGCCAAAGAACCGAGATAGCCAATCAATAAGTGACTGGCGTTGAGTAAGCGGATTTTCATCATCTCGTAGGGATGAACATCGCTGGTCATCTGGACACCAACGGACTCCCAATCGGGTCTACCTGCACAGAAATTGTCTTCAACGACCCATTGAAGGAATGGTTCAGCAACCACTGGAAAGGCATCATCGATATTAAACTGTTCCGCCACCATTTTAATATCGGGTGCAGTTGTGGCGGGAGTAATGCGATCAACCATACAGTTGGGAAACGCAACCTGTTCGGCTACCCAACGTCCCAACTCTGGGTTCTGCATTTGAACAAATGCGGTTAACATTTTTCGGGCAATGTTGCCGTTACCTTGGAGATTGTCGCAGGACAACACGGTAAACGGTGCTAGTCCTTGTTGATAGCGGCGATCAAGTGCTGCCGTCAAAAAGCCATATACTCCAATTGGTTCATCAGGATGCTGTAAATCGTACTGGATCGTTGGGTGATTGGCATCAAATTCACCGCTACCTTCAATATAGTAATAGCCCCCTTCTGTAATGGTGAGCGTGACAATGCGGCATTTGGGATCTGCTAAGGTGTCAATCACTGCTTGACGGTTATCTGGGGCAAACAGATATTGGGTGATAGCACCAATAACACGAGCGCGATCGCCTTCTGGTGACCTTTCAACTAACGTATACAAACAATCTTGAGAATTCAGTGCATCCCGCATGCGTTTGTCGAATTCCAGTAGTCCAACCCCGCAGATTCCCCATTCACTTCCGGAATTTTGATGAAAGTAATTATCAAGATAGAACGCTTGATGTGCTCGATGGAACCCACCCACACCGATATGGACAATGCCGTTAGTAATTTGGTGGCGATCATAATTCGGTACGCGGACGTTATTTCCTAAACGAGATAAGGATGTTTCATTCAGCTTAATAGCTGAGCTTGTGTTCATGTTGTTCATACGGAGTCAGGTGATGACGACGAGTTTTGTGAATAGCTGCACCTTGTTGATCGAACAAATGGCAAAAATTACCATTGATCGAAATGGGAACGCGATCGCCAGTGTAATTGGAATTGTCTCCATCTGTTTGCACAACCAGGGTGTCGCCCCCGGCAATCTTGACGTAAAGGTAGGTTTCTCCGCCCAAGCGTTCCACAACTAACACTTCGCCATTAACTGTGGCGTAATTCTCAGTGAATCGCAGATGTTCAGGGCGAATTCCCACGGTGGCGCGATCGCCAACTGAAAGACGTTCCGGTTTGACAGGAATCGTTACAGTTGCCTCACCCGGAAGTTTTACAGTTGCCCCAGAATCATTAACGGCTGTTACCGTGACTGAGAGAAAGTTCATTTTTGGGGAACCAATAAATCCGGCGACAAATAGATTGTTGGGATGGTGGTATAATTCCAGGGGTGAACCCACTTGCTCGACCACGCCACCTTGCAATACCACAATCTTGTCGGCAAGGGTCATCGCCTCCACTTGGTCGTGCGTTACATAAATCATCGTGGCTTGCAAGCTGTTGTGCAGGCTGGCAAGTTCCAGCCGCATCTGGACGCGCAAGGCGGCATCCAAATTTGACAAGGGTTCGTCAAATAAAAACACTTTGGGATTGCGGACTAAGGCACGACCGATCGCCACCCGCTGGCGTTGTCCTCCCGATAGTTCTTTGGGCTTACGCTGCAAAAGTGGCTCCAGTTGCAGGATACGAGCAACTTCCCGCGCCCGATCATTGCGTTGAGCTTTCGGCATCCCAGCCAGACGCAGACTAAATGACATATTTTCTGCCACCGTCATGTGCGGATACAAGGCGTAGGTTTGAAACACCATTGCCAAGCCGCGTTTATCTGGAGGCACATCATTAACTTTCTCTCCATCAATCAGCAGATCGCCAGAGGTGATTTCCTCCAGTCCGGCAATCATCCGCAGTAAGGTTGATTTCCCACAACCAGAAGGACCGACGAAAACAACAAACTCGCGATCGCCAATATCAAGATCAATACCTTTAATCACCTCAGTATCAGCATACCGTTTACGAACATCTCTTAAAGTGACTGTTGACATAAAATACTCCTATCAATGCATTTGACCTCTTGCAAAAGTGAGATTTGACGAGGTTCTGTTCCCTGTTCCCTGTTCCCAACTTCTACAACAAGTCTATTGAAAACAGGCAAATTATTTCACCGCACCAAACGTCAGACCACGAACCAATTGCCGTTGACTCAACCAACCAAAGATCAGGATGGGCGCGATCGCCATTGTTGATGCTGCGGAAAGTTTTGCCCAAAACAATCCTTGGGGGCTGGAAAATGAGGCAATAAATGCTGTCAGGGGAGCCGCATCCGCTGTTGTCAAGTTTAAGCTCCAAAAAGCTTCATTCCACGATAAAATGATCGACAGCAAGGCGGTGGAAGCAATTCCCGGTAAAGCCAATGGCAGCAACACATGTATCAGTTCTTGCTGAGTCGTTGCCCCATCCATGCGATCGGCTTCCAGAATTTCCTTGGGAACTTCTTTAAAGAAGCTGTAGATCATCCAAACGACGATGGGCAAATTAATCAAGGTATAAATTATGATTAAACCAATCCGCGTATCTAGCAACCTAAAGTTGCGACACAAAATATAGATGGGAACCAGTACGCCCACAGGCGGCAGCATTTTAGTAGACAGCATCCACAACAAGGTTGCTTTGGTACGCTTGGTTGGGAAGAATGCCATTGCATAAGCGGCAGGGATGGCAAGCAGCAGCGCCAGGATCGTTGCTCCGAGTGAAATTGCTACGCTGTTAAACGCATAATTGAAATAATCTGCCCGGTCTTGGACGGCAACATAATTTTCTAATGTTGGCAGAAAAAATAACTGAGGCGGAGTAGCAACCGCAGCGACTTCCGTTTTAAAACTGGTGATAAACATCCAGAAAATCGGGAAAAACAAGATGCCAGCCGCAAGCCAGCCAAGCAAGGTTAGCAGCCAGTGATTCGAGGTTTTACGTGCCATCTTTAAGTATCCAAATTACGAGCAACACTACGCATTAGAAAGATTGCCACAACATTGGCAAGAATTACCGCAATTAATCCACCCGCTGAAGCACCGCCGACATCGAATTCCAACAAAGCTTTCAAAAAGATGTAATAAGCTAGGTTGGTAGTTGCTAGTCCCGGACCACCGCCTGTGGTGACAAAGATTTCAGCAAAGATGGTGAGGAAGAAAATCGTCTCGATCATGGCAACCACAGCAATGGCGCGGCTCAGATGCGGTAACATGACAAAACGGAATAAAGCGATCGCATTCGCTCCATCCATCCGCGCTGCCTCTAGCTGTTCGTGGTCGAGGGACTGAATTGCAGTCAACAAAATCAGCAGCGCAAAGGGTAGCCATTCCCAGGAAACGATAATAATGATGGCAAGCAGGGGAAAATCTGCAAACCAATCGATCGCTCCTAAACCCAATCCTCTGGTAATTTGAGCAAACAGTCCATTGACTGGATGCATCAGCATATTTTTCCAGATCAAGGCACTCACTGTGGGCATAACGAAGAAAGGAGAAATCGCCAATACCCGCGCAATTCCCCGACCGAAAAATTCCTGGTCAAATAGCACCGCTAATAACGTGCCTAAACCGATGGTGATTGCCAAAACGGAAACAACTAAAATTACGGTGATAGTGACCGAAGTCCACAACCCTGGATCGCTGAGAATGAATGTAAAATTTTCAAAGCCTACAGGTTTTTGTGCGCCTGGATTCAGTAAGTTATACCGCTGAAAGGAAAACCAGATGGTCATCACCAGAGGTACAATCATCCAGAGCAGTAGGGCAATCACCGAAGGCGCAACTAAGGGTAAGGTGGAAATCTTTCGCTTGGGTTGTTGCCGTATGGGTGGCTTTTCGGGACGAGACTCGACAACTAATGAAGAAGACATAGCCTAAATACAAGTATAGGATTCATATTTGATTTTTGTGAAACTAGGTACACTTTTATCAGTTATCAGTTATCAGTTACCAGTGATCAATTGTTCACTGTTCCCTGTTCCCTGTTCCCTGTTAAGCGTCTCCACGAGTAAGTTCATAAATTAAACCGGATTCCCATATGTGCATTTACTTGATATAGCCAGTGTGTTTCATAAAGCGTTCAGTGGCGTTCTGCGATCGCTGCAATGCCTGATCCACTGAAGTGCTATTAGTCAACGCGGCTGCAATGGTTTGCCCAACTTGAGAACCTATTGCTTGAAATTCTGGGATATCCACATATTGAACGCCCTTGTAAGGCGTTGGTTGTGCTGATGGACGAGTGATATCAGCAGATTGGATTGAATTGAGCACAATCTCAGCAAATGGTGCTGCTTTTCGATAGTTTGGATTTTCATAGGTAGATTTCCGTGTACCTGGTGGTACAGCCACCCAGCCATTTTGGTTAGCCACTAATTGCACGTATTCCTTGGATGTTGCCCAGGCAATAAACCTTTGCGCGGCTTCAGGTGATTTTGAGGTTTTAGGAACCGCGAGTGCCCAAGCCCAGAACCAATTTGAGCCATTAGGATATTTTTCAATTGGTGCGCGGGCAAAGCCAACTTTGTCAGAAACTTGGGATTCTTTGGGATTGGATAACAGCCCCGCTGCAACGGTTGCATCTACCCACATGCCGCATTTACCCGTCGAGAATAACGCCAGATTCTCATTAAATCCGTTGGAACTCGCTCCCGGCGGACCATACTTTTGCAGCAAATCAACATAAAAGCCGATCGCATCTTTCCAAGCTGGAGTATTGATCGTCGGTTGCCACTTCATGTCGAACCACTGTCCACCATATGTATTCACCAACGTGGAAAGAAATGCCATGTTTTCACCCCAACCCGGTTTTCCACGTAGACAAACCCCATAGACTCCCTTGCCTGGATTATGGATCTTGCTCGCCCACTCTTTGATTTGAGGATAGGTTGGCTGCTGGGAAACTGTAATTCCTGCTTTCTCAAACAAATCTTTTCGGTAGTACAGCATGGAACTTTCCCCATAGAACGGCAAGGCATAAAGTGTGCCATTGTTGGAAAGTCCTTCTCGTATAGGTTTTAGCAAGTCATTCACGTCGTAGCTTGCGCTAAGTTGATTCAAAGGTTTCAACCAATCGCGTTTCGCCCAGATTGATGTTTCATAAGAACCGATTGTCAAGACATCGAATTGCCCGCCCTGGCTAGCAATATCTGTAGTTGTGCGTTGGCGCAATACATTTTCTTCCAGCACAACCCACCGGAGTTGAATATCAGGATTAGCTTCCTCGAACTTGCGCGAAAGCCCCTGCATGACAACCATGTCGCCGTTGTTAACAGTGGCGATCGCGATTCTAGTTTTCTGTGCGGCTTGTGAGCGCGGTGAACAAGCATGTAATAGTTGCACCAGCATCACTCCAGCCAGGAATACTGCCAGCACTTTAGCGAAGCGGGGGATACGCATCGCATGACTCCTTATAAAGTAAAAAATCGAACGAATTAAATTTTTTATT
Organism: Brasilonema angustatum; assembly: GCF_059505445.1. Lineage (NCBI taxonomy): Bacteria > Bacillati > Cyanobacteriota > Cyanophyceae > Nostocales > Scytonemataceae > Brasilonema > Brasilonema angustatum. The sequence continues at coordinate 42,450 of NZ_JCACKO010000039.1, forward strand.
TTATGCTCTTTTTTTGGGCAAAAGCTCAATAATAGAATCATACCAATCCCACTTCAATGACGGGCATTTGCAACAATTCTTCAATAAAAGGTTGAAACTATGACGGCGAAAGCAACCTATCAGTTTGCAGGCAAAACCATTCTGATTACAGGCGGTGCGGGAGATATTGGCAAGGCAACTGCACACCGTTTTGCCGCTAATGGCGCAGGTGTAGTCCTGCTAGATTTGAATGAACCGAAGATGGCAGATGTGGCTGAGGAACTAAAAAGTTACAAAGTTCCAGTCGCTACGTTTTCTTGTGATGTTACGACTGCTGATGATGTTGCCAAAGCTTTTACTGCTACTGTAGAGCAAATTGGACGTATCGATTATATCTTTAACAACGCGGGTTATCAAGGAGCATTTGCCAAGAGCGACGAATATCCTGAAGACGACTTTCAAAAGGTCATTAACATTAACGTTGTCGGCGTTTTTCACGTTCTCAAGGCGGCTGCCCAGCACTTGCGTGATGTGGGTGGAGGTGCGATCGTCAACACCGCAAGTTATGCAGGGGTAGTTAGTCCGCCAAATATGCTGGCATATGGCGCTTCAAAATTCGCGGTGATTGGAATGACTCAGACAGCAGCGAAAGATTTGGCTGCCTACGGCATCCGGGTAAATTCACTCTCTCCTGCGCTCATCGGTCCCGGTTTTATGTGGACGCGGCAAACAGAATTACAGGCAGCAGTGGGATCACAATACTTTGATGCCAATCCCAAGGTGGTTGAGCAACAGATGATCAATTCAGTGCCAATGCGGCGTTTGGGAAGTCTTGAAGAGGTGGCGAATGGGGTAGCATTTCTGATGAGCGACGAAGCAAGCTATATTACCGGGTTTAACTTGGAGGTTACTGGTGGTATATAAAAATTTCGGTGACGTTGGAGCAAAAATTCTTTCTATAGGCAGAAGCTCAAAACAATGCCATCATTCTTTTGCTAGGTATAGCAGTTGCCAGGTAGATTAGGACATGAACTAATGAGAAAATACCGACTCCACGAGACAATCACACGCCTGTTAAGCGTTCCCTGTTCCCTGCTATACATAGTTTTTGAAGGTGGAATATGGGAGAACCTTTATTAGAGCGGCGCGATGCCAGCAAAGCTGGCTTGCCCCTTAGAGATCGCAAATTAGATCTAGCTGCTCACGCTGGCTAGCTCTATTACATTGCCGAAAATACACAGGAAGAGATTGCAACAAAGCTCAATGTGTCCCGGCAGGCTGCACAACGCCTGGTTGCACTCGCGGTTAGTGAAAAATTGATCAAATTTCGGCTCGATCATCCCCTGAGTGAATGCATTGCTTTGGCTGAGTCGTTACGCGATAAGTTTGGTCTGTCACTTTGTGAAGTTGTACCAACTGACGCAGGCAGCGGTGATACCTTCAATGGAATTGGCGTTTGTGCTGCCACCCACCTTGAAGCTTACCTGATCGCAAGAACCCCGACCATACTGGCGTTCTCCTCAGGACGCACATTGCGAGGAATGGTGGAGCAAATCCCCTCAATGAACCAACCCCAGCATAAGATTGTTTAAATTATTGGGAATATGTCCCATTATGGGCGTGCAGATCGCCACGAAGTGGTTATGCATTTGTCCGATCAGGTAGGTTCCCAAGCTTACCCAGTGCCGACTCCGGTTGTAGCGACTAGCATTGAAGAACGAGAACTCTTGCAGACTCAGCGATCGTTTATCACCGTCAAAACTCTTGCAGAGCAAGCCAAAGCAACGTTTGTCGGAATTAGCCACATTGCTTGGAATGCCCCCTTACATCAAGACGGCTTTATCAATGACGATGAAGTGGCTGAATTAATTGAACTAAGAGCAGTAGGAGAAATTGTGGGTTGGGCTTACGACCATTACGGAGTGTTGCTTCAACAGGGAACGAACAGCCGGGTTGCCAGTGTACCTCTCGAACAACCGACTCATCGGCTGATCATTGGTGTGGCAGGTGGTGTGAAAAAGGCGGAGGCGATTCTGGCTGCTTTGCGTGGCAAGTTAATTACGGGGCTGATTACCGATGAAGCTGCTGCCCAAGCCATTCTTGCTAAAATTTAATACTAGTTTGCCTTCAAAGCCTTAAGGATTTATATAGGAATCCGGTTTGATTCCTGAACAACTCGTCAGGGCAGGGAACAGGGAACAGGGAACAGGGAACAGGGAACAGGGAAAAGCAATAAAGGTATACTGAGTTTTTTTCAAAAATCAAATAGGAGTCCTATATTCAAAAGAAATAACAGCTATTCAATCCCGTTTATCTTCTCAATTGGCATTTGCATTTCTGCAATTTACAACTATAGCGCTTCTCAGTTGCGTACAATACACAGCTGTAGAGACGTAGCATGCTACGTCTCTACATTATTCGTGGTGGTGTATGTGATTAAAATGAGAACCGCTATAAAACATTAGGTGCTTTTTTAGACCACAACGGTCAACTTGTGAATATTAAAATTCTTGAAACTCCCATTGAAGAAGATCAAACTGTGTTTTCTTTTGGGTTTGATGGTGATTCCACTGGTGACTATTTAGACAGAGTATTTGGAGAATCAAGTGAAGATGAAGTGAGGAAACGAAGCCAGACAGTAAATGGAGCAATTGAGGCTTTGAAGAAGCTGATTTGCAAAGAAACAAAGGATCACAATAGTGTACTTTTTGCTGAAGGTGATAATATCCTTTTCAAATCGTGCTATAGAGTCAGCTTACTCAATGATCTGCAAAGGATTTACAAAGATAAAACTGGCTTAACTGGAAGCATAGGATATGGCAAAACTTTGCCAGAGGTTACATTGGCAATGCGTTTATCTAAGGCGAAAGGTGGAGACAGCATTATGGGTGTAGGTTTACGAGATTCTGGAGAAACAAACAACACAGAGCTAACCGCAGGCTAACACTGCGTTGGTGCAGACGGTACGCAGGTTGTCTGTAGGTATTCAAGGTTACTTGCCGCCGCACAACTTCACCGTAGCTTTAAATGCATCACCGCCATATCCTCTACAGCAATGCGGGTACCGACAATGCGAGGCTTCCCACTCCTCACATCAGAAGCGATCTCGATATGCTCCCGACTGACTAACTGCATTGAGAAATCTTCCATCTCCGTTCCATTATTTAATACAATACCTTCGCCAAAAAAAGAGGATAAATATCTCAATCCCAAAACCTCGACT
>NZ_JCACKO010000040.1:0-45305 GCF_059505445.1 Brasilonema angustatum
TTTAGGGTGGAGTTAATCCAAAATCTAAAATCCTAAATCCAAAATTGATTGACTTCTTTCCTTAACTACATTTGTATTACAAGCCAGAATCTTGACTAGAAACGTGCTTGAGTAGACCTTCACAAGCATCGACAAGTAAGTCAATCACCCGATTAAATCCCTCTGAACCACCGTAGTATGGATCTGGAACTTCCTTAAGGTTATGCCTAGAGCAAAAGTCACATATTAAGTGTACTTTGTGGCGGTACTTTCTAGCTGGGTCAAGAGAAAGGATGTCCTCATAGTTATCTTGATCCATCGCCAAAATCAAATCAAAGTTTTCAAAATCAGACTTTTGAAATTGGCGTGCTTTTCCGAGCAGTTTAATTTGCAGCTTTTGTTGTGCAGCAAAACTCATGCGTGGATCAGGTGGACTACCGGTGTGATAGCTTGATGTCCCAGCAGAGTCACAAACAATGCGTTCACTCAACCCAGCCTGCGAAATCAGATGGTTCATTATATTTTCTGCCGCTGGCGAGCGGCAGATGTTTCCTAAACAGACAAACAGCAGCTTGTAGGGCATAAATATTCACTGTTCTTTGTTTTTGTCATTAGTGTTATGCTAATGACAAATAACTCATGACCCTTGGGGTATCTCCTCCACAAGAGGCTGCGCTCTGGGGTTAGTCGCCTCTGTTAGGAAGTCCTCAGCAAAGCTTATGCTCACTGATGACTACAATCCTGGAAGTTCTAGCCCACTAGTTAATTCTTCCATGCGTTCGCGCATTGTTGCAGTAGATTTGTTGTAAGCGTCTTTCATTGCTGCTGTTACGAGATCGGAAAGGACTTCTGCTCCTTCCTGTACTGCGTTTGGAGAGATTTCCACTCGCTTCGGTTCTTGGTTACCGCTAACAACAACCTTGACTAAACCACCGCCAGCTTCTCCTTGAATTTCCATTTGTTCCAATTCTTCTTGGAGTCGCTTTGCGCCTTCTTGAACTTGCTGCGCTTTTTTAAAGGCATCAGCCAGTTCTCTCATTTTTCCCAAGCCAAAGCCAAATCCCTGTCCTTTTCCTGTCATAATCTCTTGTCCAAGTGTGCTTTGAATGACAAATCAAATTCAATTATAGATGTCGTGAGTAAATTGTAGAGAGATATTGGTCATAGCTTTGTTTACACGCAAGGAAGAAATCACAAAATGGAACTTCCTCTTATCTACAACATTCAAAGCACTTAGAAATAGATTTTTATCGTTTCTGTTGGGTTCAATCGTTGATTAACCTTACCATGTCTAAATTTTTCAACTCAGATTCTATTCAATCCGATTTTTTTGCAAAGATGTAACAAATAATACAGCAGTATATAATATTTAAAGTAAGCAGTTAATGGTGACTTTAACTTATTAACCTTAAGAGGGATTTAATATTAACTTTAGAAATTAACTTAATGGTAGTTATCTATTGGTAATCCTGTCATAGTATGAAAAATAAGAGTACTATTATTACCTGTGTTTACTTATAGTGCTTATAAAAACAAACTCAAGACAAAAAAATCTTAGGGGTCTACTGTCCATGCCCTTGACGATCCTCATAGTAGATGACGACCTGGGCACTCGTCTATCTATCAGCGATTATCTTGAACTGTCTGGCTACTCAGTAATGACAGCGGATGATGGTCAAGAGGCTTTGACAATCGTGGAGGAGCATCATCCTGACTTGATTGTCACTGACATCATCATGCCACGAATGAATGGATATGACTTAGTGAGGCGAGTGCGTCAACAACCAGGGTTCCGATTGTTACCTGTAATATTACTAACAGCGAGAACCAAGACTCAGGAAAGAATTCTAGGCTATCAATCGGGATGCGATTTGTACTTGCCCAAACCTTTTGAACTAGAAGAGTTGGCTGCAGCAATTCGCAATCTTTTAGAGCGATCGCAAATTATTCAATCAGAGTACGGATTTTATCATCAAGAAAATTTAGTCACTCATACTCCCACAAAATCGCCTGACACCAATAACTCTGATGTGACTGGTATTCAAAAACCCGAGATGTTCTCTGAGTTAACTCCCAGAGAGCAACAAGTTCTGGAACTATTGACTCATGGTCTTTCTAATGCTGAAATGGGCCAGCAATTGCATCTGAGTTCAAGAACTGTGGAAAAGTACGTGAGCAGTTTATTAAGAAAAACTTTAACTAGTAACCGAGCAGAATTAGTGCGTTTTGCGATTAAGCATGGTTTGGTGGAGTAGCTAATCGCGCTTGAGTTTCTATCATTCCGCGATTTTTTCTTGATAACCTGAACTATCTTAGCTTGTCGGTTTGCTAGCTTCCAGTGATTTGCGTGGAGGTTTAAGCTTGTCACCCAAATAGTAACAGAAACTATAAGTTGAAAGATTTATATGAGTTGTAGAGTGGGTATTGTCCACCCATCAAACCGCTTTAGGCGCAGAAGGCGTACAGAAATAGTAAATATTGTATTGCCCACCTTAAATACTTTTATCTGTTGGGAAAGTTATGGTATGAGCAATGAGTCATTTGATTCTGGAATCTCTGGTTCAAGCTTTGTATTAAAAAGTAACATTGGCGAGAACAGTATTTAAGGTGAGCAGTTTATGAATGGGACAAACCAGAAAGCTAACAATGAAACTAAACTTAATTTTTGGTTTTTAAAAATTATTAGTTTTCTTAGTTTACTTTATTTTATAGCGATTCCACTTGGGTGGGTCAAGCAAAAATTAGAGACGGCAGATGTGATAATTTTTGCCATTATCTTATTAGTTAATTCAGAACTTTTGGAAAGATTAGTCAAGTTAGTTATCAGTAAAGATGGAATAACATTTGATCTTGACAAAATCAAAGCTGAACAAGACAGCCAACAAGTTAAGATTGAAACCAATAAAGCAAATATTGAAGCAACTACAAATATCGTCCAACGTCTGACTTTCGTAGAACAGGAAATGGCTAAGAGTAAAAATCAAAATCAACTCATTGTTAGTAGTCTGCTTGGTAGCTATGAATTAAAGCATCTCCGTAAGTTAGCAAGTGATGAACCATTTTCTTACAAAAAGCAGCGTCCTTTTGTACAGGAATTGCGGCATTTACGTGCATTAGGTTTTATTGAAAATTTACCGAATAAAACGATTTCCTCAATGCCAGAAAATGGTAACTTGAAAGATTATTTACAAATTACAGAGCAAGGTAGAGAGCATCTCATAAAAAGGGAACAGGCAGAGTCAGAAGACAATAACTCTTTTGATCATGCCATTGAATCACACACATAGTAGACCCTTTGCTTCCAATACGGATGCTACTCGTAATATGAACGCTTCATTGTAGGGTGCAGCTATCAATTGTACACCCAGAGGTAAACCATTTGGGCGCACAATTGGAACTGATAAAACAGGTAAGCCGATAAAAGATAACTCAGATCTTGCACCTAACCGTATAAGCCCGGATTTCGTTAAAAGCAGCGCAAGAAAGTGACACGGTTTTTCTTATTTTTTTTCGTAAGAATAAGGGCTTGAGGCTTCGTACTGAGTGTAAAAATTCAATCAACTTTTCTTGGTGCAAGATGTGATCCTCCGACTAGCGGCATACCGCAAGTGAAATCTGAAAGAAACACATTTTCCTTAAATCTCTAAAACCATTGCTAGATAAGGGTTTCAAAATGTGTTTCTTGAAAGATAATGGTTGAGTGAACAACCGCTTCTAAAAGTCTGGACAGCTACCAGGTATCAAAGCACCAGCAAGAAAGCGATCGCGTGTTGCTGGATCAAAATCTTGGGGACGCGATGCTCCAGCAGGAGCCGCCTTCGGCGATCGCAAATTATTCAATCAGAGTAAGGATTTCCTCATCAAGAAAATTTAGTCACTCATACTCCCACAAAATCGCCTGACACGAATAACTCTGATATGACTGGTATTCAAAAACCCGAGATGTTCTCTGAGTTAACTCCCAGAAAGCAACAAGTTCTGGAACTATTGACTCATGGTGTTTCTAATGCTGAAATGGACCAGCACTTGCATCTAAGTCCAAGAACTGTGGAAAAGTACGTGAGCAGTTTACTAAGAAAACTTTAACTAGTAACCGAGCAGAATTAGTGCGATTTGCAATTAAGCACGGTTTGGTGGAGTAGCTGATTACGCTCAACCGTGTATAATTTTTACTATTCAAAAAAAATTTCATTCTTCCATATAATAATATCTGAAAAATTCGGTCAACGCTCAGAGTAAAAGCTATGGTAGCAACAGCAAAAATCCAGGAAGAACAACCGAATGAGCCAACTAATGAGCCTAGAGATTCTGGAAAATGGTGGACGCTGCTCGGTGTTGGAATTGGTATGTTCCTATTTGGCTTGGAGATCTACATTGTCAATCTTGCCCTTCCGATGTTGGTTGAATTGTTCAATACCAACTTTGCCATGATTCAATGGATTGCTATAAGTTATGTGCTAACGCTTACTGTTTTTGTACTGGGTGCAGCGCGATTGGGCGATATGTACAACAAGAAGTGGCTGTACCTGGGTGGACTTATCCTGTTCACCATCAGCTCACTGCTGTGTGGATTCGCACCAACAGTAAACTTTTTGCTCGTCTTTCGGACGCTGCAAGGACTCGGTGCTGTCTTTATGTCAGCATTGGGAACGGCGATTATTACGGAGGTGTTTCCAAAAGAGGAACGCGGACGTGCGCTAGGCATTCTCAACGGGATATTCACACTAGGAATTGCCCTTGGACCTGGGATCGGAGGACTGCTGATTGGTTTTGTGGGCTGGCGTTTCATCTTCTGGATGAATGTACCAATTGGTCTGATTGCCTGCTTGATAGTTGCTTTCGCTGTACCATCTTCTGATAGCAAAGAGGTTGCATCTAACGTTTCCAAGTTTGATGTCATTGGAGCAGTGCTGATGACAGTAACACTAACCTGCTTGACAATCGCTGTAACTCAGTTACAAAATTCCAGCTTTGACTCATTGACAGAACTGATAGTACTGGTAGTGGCTGCTGTCGGTTTAGGGTGCTTTTTAGTGGTAGAGTCCCGCGTATCAGAGCCGATACTCGACTTGGAGATGTTTCGCTCCCTGGAGTTTAGCCTGAGCTTATTGTTGGGTTGGATGGTGTTTATCATCATCGGCGCTCTACAATTGCTTTTACCTTTCTTTCTCGACTTGATTAAGCACTATCCCCCACAGCTAGCGGGGTTCTTGCTGACGGTGTTGCCTATGTCATCAGCGCTCATGGCACCCCTGGCAGGCACTCTGTCTGACCGCTTCGGCGAACGTATCATCAGCTTGATTGGGCTATTGTTGATGGTATTTGGGTGCTGGACTATTAGCACCTTGGACACATCTTCGCTGGCGTTGGGCTTTGTTGTACGCGTTCTACCCCTGAGGTTAGGGCTAGAAATGTTTTTTTCCTCCAACAATAGCGCCGTGATGGGAGCCGTACCCAGAGAACGGTTAGGTATCGCTTCGGGATTGTTGTCCTTGTCGCGGTCATTAGGGCTGACGACAGGAGTGTCTTTAATGGGCGTTCTGTTTTCTACTTTGACTATAGCTAGCGCTGATCTTGCACCTAACACCGATGTGACAAATGCACCTGTTGAAGGTCTAGTTTTTGGCTTTGATACTACTTTTCGCGTCACAGCACTGATTGCGATCGCCTCGATAATTCTAGTGACTGTTATCTGGTGGTTAGAGCAAAGGAAGGTACACAACAATCGTGAGTCTACTTGCCAATAGAAAACAGGCGTTATTGATGAAGTACTGCTAAATTGTGCTTACAGTGCCACACTCAGGCAGCTCAACGGTTAGTGCCGATATGACATCCTTTGCTTCTAGCACCGCTGCAACACTCAGAATTAGGGTTTCGTTATAAGGTGCAGCTATTAACTGTACGCCCAATGGTAGATTGCTTATACGTTGAATTGGGACTGATAAAACGGGTAAGCCGATGAAAGATAGTGGTAGCGTAAATAGCCCAAGATGAGGACGGACAAGAATTTCTTCTCCATCTAAAAACATGGTTTGTTGACCAATAAGTGGTGCAGAAATTGGTGTAGTTGGAGCAAGAATAACATCTACCTTTTGAAAGATTTCTCGGACTTGATCTCTATACCATCTCCGAAAGCGTTGTGCTTGAATGTACCAGCTATTAGGTATCAAAGCACCAGCAAGAAAGCGATCGCGCATCGCTGGATCAAAATCTTGGGGACGCGATCGCAATTTTTCCAAATGCAAATTTGCCCCCTCACAAGCTGTGATCACAAACGCTGCTGCACGGGCGCGATGTGCTTCAGGAATTGTGACATACTGGGTAACACCCAAAGCATCAGCAACTTTTTGTACAGCTTCTAATGCTTCAGGACTTGCACCTTTTGTAAAATAATCACCTACAATGGCAATTCGTAAATCAGTAATATCTTGATTCAGCAGTGGTAAACATGGTTGGGGAGGACGTTTTGTACAAACTGGATCTCTCTCATCTTCCCCCTGAAGCACATCAAACGCCGTAGCAATATCCCGTACCGAACGGGCAAATGGTCCAATGTGGTCTAAACTGCTGGAAAATAATGCTACTCCAGCACGTGACAACCGTCCATAAGTCGGCTTCAAACCAAAAACACCACACAAAGCAGCAGGAACGCGAATGGAACCATTCGTATCAGAACCTAGCGTCAGTGGAACCAAGTTAGCTGCGATCGCCGCCGCCGATCCACCCGATGAACCACCAGCTATGCGCTTTAAATCATGCGGATTATGTGTAATACCATAATGGAAATTTTCCGTCACAAATCCATAGGCGTACTCATCCATATTTAAAGCGCCTACAAGAACAGCACCCGCTTGCTTCAACCTTGTAACTGCTGTTGCATCCTGAGTTGCTGGAGGATTTTCCCCGTTGATTTTTGCACCAGCCAGAGTGGTTAAGCCAGCGATATCAAAAAGATTTTTGACAGCGAAAGGGACACCAGCCAAACAACCAGGATTTTTACCTTGGGCAATTTCTCTATCAATTCGTTCTGCATCTGTCAAAGCAGTCTCAGCAGTGACAGTTGTAAAACAATTGAGTTCATTATCCCGCCCGGCAATTCTTTGTAAAGCAGCTTTGGTAACTTCCACTGCACTCACTTTACCTTCTCGCACAGCAGCCGCTACTGCAACAGCATCAGCTTGTTCTAAATTCATGGTTCAAAAACAGGCGCAGCTTCAATTGTCTCAGGTAAGGGAAACTCATTTACAACTTGAGCGATCGCCATAATTCTCTCAAAATTCGCCATCACCCCATCTCGATATTCATCCCTCAATTCCAAATCCAACAACAAAGCCATCAAATCCACATACTCGCCTACATTCAACTCCTTACCTTTCATCTCTCCTCCTCTCTTCCTTGGCGTCCTTGGCGGTTTATTCCATTCAAATATTTTTTGGCAATATAAACAAGCCATTTTCACCAGGTTCAAAATCGATCACCTTGAAGACAGCATCAACATTCAAAGCACCGTAGATATGAGGAAATAGTTCTCCTTCTACACCTTCATAGCGAATTGCAGCGTGAACTTTATCAGAGTTGATCAAAAGGAGTACCAATCCTTTTTGATTGGGAAAAAATGTATTTGCGACTTTTATAATTTGTGTTGGCGTTGAACAGTGGATAAAGCCTTCAGAGTCGAGGGTATCACCTTCGTATGTTCCGAGGAGTTTGCCTTGCTCCCATTGTTTTCGTTGAGTAATGTGTAGGATAGTAGTCATAAGTTTCTTGCTTATACCAAGTTGCGTTCTGTTGTAGTAGCGCTTTAGGGGAGATTGCTTCGTTCCACTTCGTTTCACTCGCAATCACAGGTGATACTTTTGATTGCAACTTGGTATTAAATCACATTTTTCATACAATACTCCTTTAACTTTAAAGCGTCCCTCAACGGGACGCTTTGCGACGAGCGCGTGTCTCGAAGGGACATAGGAATCATGGTTCTCGTAATGCTGTCGCTACTTAAGTATTTGTTTTAACGACAGGATACTGTTACGTGGGCTTTCTTACTTCAAGAGACATCCTCTTAAAGCACATTTATACAGTGGTCATTATCTACCCCTACTAATTATGTTTCCGATTGTATGATTTTACAAATTTCATCCATTAAAGATTCTTGCTCAGTCGGTTCATCAGGGCAGAATTCTAAACTTAATTCATTTTGACTATGGTTGATAACTGATATACATATCTTCATTTTCAGTTGTCCTTTTTGCCAGCCATATCCACCTACTCTAAGAATCTGACAATCTGTAACATAGTTATGTTGAATTTCCATTAAATTTATCTTCTTTTGTCCAATAGATAGTTTCCTAAAAAATTCCACCATTGAGACACCAGGATATAAACTTGTGTATTCATAAATATGCTGCTGTAACTTATTTCTGATTTCTTCCTCAATCACCTCTTTTAATCTACAGACTTTAAAAGAATCTTTTCCTATAAGTATAACATCGTCCTCACATTCTACTGGTGTAAAATTTTCAATCATAATTAACGCAAGTTTCAGTCGTCAAGTCAGTCATTTCACCTCATAAGTTAACCTGACTTCATAGTAGATTCTGCCAATTTCATGACCTCAAAAAAAACTTTATATCAAGTTGGGTTAATTACTTACAATAAAAAAACCTCACCCCGCCCTTCGGGCACCCCTCTCCTTAGTAAGGAGAGGGGACGGGGGTGAGGTTCTTGGTTTTATAAGTTTTCATCCGGACGTGATATTAGTCCTTGCTTTTAATTTCTCTGTGTATATCTGTGTGTTTATGTGGTTTTTTTATTCAAAAAATGACTGATATCATGTTATTAAAATTACTTGTAAAAACTTATTTGTAGTAAGGACTAAAGTCCTCACCACCAACTTATGACTCATGTGGAACACATACATCTGGGGCGCACAAATTAGGAAATTTTAATGTTGTCACTGTTAAGGTATCCAAATCTACGCGACGGATAGCATGGTTATTCGTATCAGCAATAAACAAATCAGAACCCATCACACTCAGTCCGGAAGGTTCAGAAAAGCGGGTATTTTTACCTTCTCCGTCTTCTAAACCAACGGAACCATCACCCAAAATTGTTTGACAATCGCCAGTGTGGGGGTTAACGAGTTTAATTTTGTGGTTGTAAGTATCAGCTACCCATAACTGATTCTCGGCGTATTCTACTCCTAAGCAGTGCTGTAACCTGACATCGAAACCTTGTCCATCAACGTCACCAAAGCCAAACAAATCACCACTACCGCAAACGGTTCTTACTTGTCGTGGTTCAACCAGTCCCACGCCACGAATTGAGCTAACTTCACTGTCGGCGATATATAATTCTTGTCCATCAGTGGTAATACCACTAGGTTGAGCAAAAGTAGATTCAGTCAGTGCACCATCTACACAAGCTTCTGCACCAGTACCAGCATAAGTTTGAACCATGCTAGTTTCTAAGTCCATTTCCCAAATTTGATGAGGACCAGCCATTGCGATATACAACCTATTTTCACATAGCTGTAAATCCCAAGGAGAATTCAGTGCTGTTTTTCGTGCACTACCAGAGTGAGGACGAATATTACGGCTTTGTTCACCTGTTCCCGCGATCGTTTCTACCACTTTGTTTTTCAAGTCAACTCGCCGCAGAGCATGATTTTCTGTATCCGCAACGTATAAAATTTGATTTTGTTGATCAAATACCATTCCCTGGGGTGCGAAAAACTGAGCTTGACTAAAAGAACCATCGGTTAACCCAGATTGTCCAGTCCCAATTAAATGTATAATTTCCCCATCAAAGCTACTCATGACAATGCGATGATGTCCAGAGTCAGCAATGAACAAACCTGCTTGTGTCGCCAGGACTTTACCAGGAAAAGCTAGAGGTGTGATTAATGGTTCTCGTTGTTTTTCTAAAGTCAGGTTGAGTTCTTGTAAATTAATCGTGCCTTTTTCTTGGTGTTGGCTAACTAACTTTTGAATGAGTTCGTCTAAAACATCTTTATTCCCTTCACCAGACACATAACTAATTACGTAACCTTGTGGATCAATTATCATCAAAGTGGGCCAAGCCCGCACAGCATATTCTTGCCAAACTCGAAATCCACTATCTACTAAAACTGGATGTTCAATGTTGTAGCGCAAGATAGCTTGGCGGATATTCTCTGTTTCCTTTTCATTGTCAAATTTGGCACTGTGTACGCCAATAACTGTCAGCCTATCTTTATACTTTTGTTCGAGATATTTCAAAGTTGGCAAGATATGCAAGCAGTTGATACAACAATATGTCCAAAAATCTAAAATGACAACTCTACCCCTGAGTTCTCGAAGAGACAAAGGTTTGTCAACATTCAGCCAAGGATAATTTTGCGGTAATTCTGGTGCTCTGACACGCGGAATCATAAATAATTCAAAATTCGCAAAATGATAAATTCAAAAATGACTGTTTTACAGTATTTAGAAATTGCATAACACAGTAGCAGTAATGGTTGGATTAAAAACACTAACGACTACTCAGTTATCAACTTGGGTGCAACAAGCCAAATTATTAGCAAATCAAGGACAAGTTGCTGAGCGTATTCCTCAATTAGCTTTGGCTAATCCCGATTTATTTGCGGTTCACATCTGCTGTGCTTCAGGAGAAACTTATAGCCAAGGCAATACGGATTGTGTTTTCCCTCTCATGAGCGTGATTAAGCCGTTTTCGCTTTTGTATCTTCTTGAACTTGTAGGAGCAGAAACAGTTTTTCAGTGGGTTGGATTTGAGCCATCGGATGCTCCCTTCAATTCTTTAGAACAACTAATCGCTGACAATGGACGACCTCGTAATCCTATGATTAACAGTGGGGCAATTACCCTTGCCGATAAGTTACCAGGAAAAGATGCTGGAGCATCGCCAGCAGGGAGCCGCCCAAAGGGCGATCGCACTCACGAATTGTGTAATTGGCTAAACCAACTTACTGGTTGTCACCTCAAGTTGGATGAAGTGATGCTCGCTTCTGTGCGCTCAAGTGACTCCCAAGCTAATCAAGCCATTACGCAATATCTTACAAAAGCAGGTTCTGTAAAGAATCAAGACGTAGCCCTTGACACTTATGAACAAATATGCTGTATTTCTAGTCAAGTGGAAGATTTAGCCCGTCTGGGTTTGCTTTTGGCGTGTGACAGCGAATTGATCCAACCGCAGCATCGCCGTATTGTCAACTCGCTGATGTTAACTTGTGGGTTGTATAAAGCTTCTTCCCAGTATGCTTTAGAGATTGGTTTGCCAATGAAATCAGGTATCAGTGGCGCACTGTTGGCGATAGTTCCAGGTGAAGGAGCTGTTGCTTGCTACAGTCCTGCTTTGGATAGTACAGGTAATTCTGTAGGGGCGATCGCCTTTGTTGAAGCTTTATCCCAAGCTTTACAGTTGAGTATCTTTGGGTAGCAATCCAAAACTTGAAATTATTGTGCCTTTTGGATTTCCTCGCTTTGGTTTTCGGGTGTAGGCGTTACCTCTAATTTGGGTTCGGGTGTGGTTTGTGGTTGCGGCACAATTGTTTCTGGTGTAGGAGACTTAATAATCTCCGGTAAGGTTGAAGATGAGTCAGGTGTTGTTTCTACTGGTGCTTCTGGAGTTGGTCTTTTGTATAGCTGACGATTGAAATAGCGACTTAATCTCGATAGTCCTTGTGGCTGAGGAGCAACTTTTTCTGGTACGGGCGTTAACTCAGGTTCTGGTTGTGGAGTCTCAATAACCTCTGGCAAAGTGGGAGACAAGCTAGGAGTTGGTTCAACTGTTGGTTGTGGAGTAGGTATTTTATCTGTCCCACGCTGGAAGCGATTAAAAAATCCTCCTGATTTGGGTTTTTCTGGCTGTGTTTGAGGTACTGGTTCAGATTCAGGAACAGACTGTTTTTCTTCCTTTAGTTGTGTTTGAGGTGTTTGTTTAACGCTGGGCGTTAAGGTTGGGGTGGGTGTCGGTTCATCAGGGACGGGTTGCGTTTGAGGTGTTTGTTTAACGCTGGGCGTTAAGGTTGGGGTAGGTGTCGGTTCAGGGACGGGTTGTGTTTGAGGTGTTTGTTTAACGCTGGGCGTTAAGGTTGGGGTGGGTGTCGGTTCAGCAGTTGGAATTTCAGTAATATAATTCTTGTCTACAATGCTGCGAACTTGGTCTGCGGAGAGTTCTCCTCTGACAATTTTAGATAAAGTGTCTTTCCCATTGGGTTCATAGGTAATCAGTCTTACTGTGCTGTTGAAGACATTTTTTACAGGGTTTCCCTGTTCGTCGAGAAACTCAAGTTTTACCCAATTTTTACCTGGTTTAAAACCTTTGAGGTAAACGGATTGCCAGCGGTCTAAAACAAAGCTTTCATCATTAATTGTGCAGCGAATGCGCCAATCTGCGATGTCGTCATCGGGATTTTCTTTAGCAACTAGATGCAATGGAGCGTTAGTGAGGTAAAAGTCCAGTAAAATTGGTTCTGCACCGTAGCTGCCTTTGGGACGACTGTATGTTAATAGTGGCTTGGCTGGATCGGGGTTGTTGTCGTCAGTTTTGGTGACGACGTGAAATTTTGTTTGAGCGTAAGCACCTTCATTTTTAAAGCTTTCGTCCCAAGGACGAGAAGCAAAAACACGCAGGGTATGAGTACCTGGTGACAAGTCTGGCAAAACCAGGGGATTATTTAGGTTATATACAGCTATTAATGGTTCATTATCGAGAATGACGTGTAAATGAGGACCAAGCTCTAGTTTTGGATCTTTATATATAGGTAAGTCTTTTACCTGAAAGCGAACAGTGACTGTGTCGTCTTGAAGGATTTCATCCTGTTTAGGAGTCACTATTGTTACTTGTGGCTGATAAACTTCCAAGACTGAGCGCAGTTCTTGGATTGTTGCTGGAGGGGAAACTTCTGAGATTTGCTTTGAAAGCTGGGCTTTTTCTTGCAAGCTGCCATACGGTTCCTGGCTAACGGCTTTCTCTCCACAACTGGTCAAACTTAATATCAGCACTGATGCCATCAGCAATCTGAGCATAGCAGTTGCGGTCTTTTGCCACAAGTTCATGCGTTTCACCCAGTGATACTCCTACTACGACTGACTGAATAATTTTGGCTCAAACTGTCCACTGGACACTATAGCCCAAAAGGAGATTTATTCGTAGATCGTGTCCAAATATAAAAATGTCATTTTTACTACATTAAGTTTTTAACTTTTTTTCATGAACTTTTCATCATTTATAGTAAGCGTTTTCTTGATTAATTGTATGAAATGATATTAATTTTCGGAAAAAATACTGAAAAAAGAGAGTTTTGTGGTATAAGCATTTATTTGAAGAATTGTTACCATTTGTAAAATAAATAAATAGACTATTGACTTTTTGCCCAACGTTTTTGCTGTAAAAAGCAGATGAGGCAATTGATTTCGCGATTTTGAATTATTGTTAAAAGATCTGTAACCATGTACAACAGAAGCCTTTATAATTCAACGAGAAACCAATAACCACAAAAAGGTCTTCGTCGCAGCTCCGGTCATCTGTTTCTGGAAGAGGCGACTAAGGTGAACTCAAACCCGAAAGATACTTAGGTGGTGTTCAATGATTCCTCAATCCTGATAAAGAGAGGAGGTCGAATGACAATTAGTCCTCCAGAGCGAGAGGAGAAAAAGGCAAGAGTCATAGTCGATAACGACCCAGTACCCACTTCATTTGAACGATGGGGAAAACCAGGGCATTTCGACAGAGTTCTAGCCAAAGGTCCAAAAACGACAACATGGATTTGGAACCTACACGCGCTCGCCCACGACTTTGATACACATACAAGCGATTTAGAAGACATATCCCGCAAGATATTCGCAGCACACTTTGGTCACTTAGCTGTAGTGACCATTTGGCTGAGCGGGATGATATTCCACGGCGCTCGCTTTTCAAACTATGAAGCTTGGCTGAGCGACCCCCTCAATATCAAGCCAAGCGCTCAAGTTGTTTGGCCAATCGTTGGTCAAGACATTTTGAATGGAGATGTCGGTGGCGGTTTCCACGGTATTCAAATCACGTCCGGCTTGTTCCAAATATGGCGTGGTTGGGGTATTACGAACTCATTCCAACTGTACTGCACTGCCATTGGTGGTCTGGTATTAGCAGGCTTATTCTTGTTTGCCGGCTGGTTCCACTACCATAAGCGCGCTCCTAAGCTGGAATGGTTCCAAAATGTCGAGTCCATGCTCAATCACCACTTAGCAGTATTGCTAGGTTGTGGCTCATTGGGTTGGGCAGGTCACATCATCCACGTATCCGCACCTACTAATAAGCTGTTGGATGCAGGAGTGGCTGTAAAAGATATACCGTTGCCCCACGAGTTCATTTTGAACAAAGACTTGTTGATCGAGCTGTATCCCAGCTTTGCCAACGGTATAGCGCCTTTCTTCACCTTGAACTGGGGTGTTTATTCAGACTTCCTCACCTTCAAAGGTGGTCTGAACTCAGTCACAGGTGGGTTGTGGCTCACAGACAATGCCCATCACCACTTGGCGATCGCGGTACTGTTCATCGTTGCTGGTCATATGTACCGTACCAACTGGGGTATTGGTCACAGCATCAAAGAGATTCTTGAAAACCATAAAGGTCCCTTCACTGGTGATGGTCACAGAGGTCTCTACGAAAACTTGACCACCTCCTGGCACGCTCAGTTAGGAACTAACCTTGCTTTCTTGGGTTCCTTGACTATCATCATCGCCCACCATATGTACGCGATGCCTCCGTATCCGTACTTGGCGACAGATTACGCTACCCAACTCTGCATCTTCACTCACCATATGTGGATTGGTGCCTTCCTGATCGTTGGTGGAGCGGCTCACGCAACAATATTCATGGTGCGGGATTACGATCCAGTGGTAAACCGGAACAACGTGCTGGATCGGGTCATTCGCCACAGAGACGCAATAGTTTCTCATCTGAACTGGGTATCTATGTTCCTGGGCTTCCACAGCTTTGGACTGTATATCCACAACGACACGATGCGTGCCTTGGGTCGTCCCCAAGATATGTTCTCTGATACCGCAATTCAGCTGCAACCAGTGTTTGCTCAGTGGATACAAAACATACACACTGTAGCACCAGGTACAACAGCACCCAATGCACTAGAACCAGTTAGCTACGCCTTTGGCGGTGGTGTTTTGGCTGTAGGCGGCAAAGTGGCAATGATGCCCATCACACTAGGTACGGCGGACTTCTTGGTTCACCATATTCACGCCTTCACGATTCACGTCACCGTTCTGATTCTGGTCAAAGGTTTCCTGTTTGCCCGTAGTTCTCGTCTGATTCCAGACAAGATGAACCTAGGATTCCGCTTCCCCTGCGATGGTCCAGGTCGTGGCGGTACCTGTCAGGTATCTGGTTGGGACCATGTGTTCCTTGGTTTGTTCTGGATGTATAACTCCATTTCAATTGTAATTTTCCACTTTAGTTGGAAGATGCAATCGGATGTCTGGGGAACTGTGGACGCAGATGGTACTGTGTCTCATATCACTGGTGGTAACTTTGCCCAAAGCGCTCTCACCATTAATGGTTGGTTGCGTGACTTCTTGTGGGCACAAGCAGTACAAGTGATAAACTCTTACGGTAGCGCACTCTCAGCTTATGGTCTGCTCTTCTTGGGAGCTCACTTTATCTGGGCATTCAGCTTAATGTTCCTGTTCAGCGGTCGTGGCTACTGGCAAGAACTGATTGAGTCGATTGTCTGGGCACATAATAAACTGAAAGTAGCACCAGCAATTCAGCCCCGTGCTCTGAGCATCATTCAAGGTCGGGCTGTTGGTGTGGCTCACTACCTATTGGGAGGAATTGCTACTACCTGGGCGTTCTTCCACGCACGAATTCTTTCACTGGGCTAAAAATCAGCTCTTATTACAGTAATGAGTTTTGGGTTTTGAGTTCTAAATAAAAACTCAGGACTCAGAACTCATAACTCAAAGCTCTAAGAACCTGATGGCTGAAGGTCAGAGGACTTATCAAACCTATGGCAACAAAATTTCCAAAATTTAGCCAGGATCTAGCACAAGACCCGACGACGCGTCGGCTGTGGTATGCGATCGCAACAGGAAATGACTTTGAAAGCCACGATGGCATGACAGAAGAAAATCTTTACCAAAAGATATTCGCAACTCACTTCGGTCATGTGGCAATCATCTTCCTGTGGGCATCGAGCCTGCTGTTCCATGTAGCCTGGCAAGGTAACTTTGAACAGTGGATAAAAGATCCTCTTCATATCCGTCCAATAGCTCATGCAATTTGGGACCCGCACTTCGGGAAACCAGCAATCGAAGCCTTTACCCAAGGCGGGGCGAACTATCCAGTCAATATCACCTACTCCGGTATCTACCACTGGTGGTACACCATTGGTATGCGGACGAACAATGAACTGTATGTAGGTTCAGTTTTCCTGCTGCTGTTGGCATCATTGTTCCTGTTTGCAGGTTGGTTGCACTTGCAACCCAAGTACCGTCCGAGTTTGGCTTGGTTTAAGAGTGCAGAACCACGTCTGAACCACCACCTAGCAGGTCTGTTTGGTGTGAGTTCTTTGGCTTGGACAGGTCACTTAGTTCACGTAGCCATCCCCGAATCTCGTGGAATTCATGTGGGTTGGGATAACTTCCTAACCAGCCTGCCCCACCCAGCGGGTTTAGCACCATTCTTTACCGGAAATTGGGCGGCCTACGCGAACAACCCGGACACAGCAAACCATGTGTTTGGCACATCGCAGGGAGCGGGAACAGCGATTTTGACATTTTTGGGTGGGTTCCATCCTCAAACCGAATCGCTGTGGTTGACCGACATGGCTCACCACCACTTGGCGATCGCGGTAATTTTCATCATCGCCGGTCATATGTACCGGACGAACTTCGGGATTGGTCACAGCATCAAAGAAATGCTGAACTCCAAAACGTTCTTTGGCAGCAAAACCGAAGGTCAGTTCAATTTGCCTCACCAAGGACTGTACGACACGTACAACAACTCGCTGCACTTCCAGTTGTCGATCCACCTGGCAGCGCTGGGAACAATTACGTCGTTGGTAGCGCAGCATATGTACGCGATGCCTCCTTACGCATTCATCGGTAAGGACTACACAACGCAAGCAGCTTTGTACACGCATCACCAATACATAGCTGTGTTCTTGATGCTGGGTGCATTTGCTCACGCAGCAATCTTCTGGGTACGTGACTACGATCCAGAGCAAAACAAAGGCAACGTACTAGACCGGGTACTCAAGCACAAAGAAGCAATCATCTCGCACCTGAGTTGGGTATCGTTGTTCTTGGGCTTCCACACCTTGGGTCTGTACGTCCACAATGACGTAGTGGTAGCTTTTGGTACACCTGAGAAGCAAATCCTGATTGAGCCAGTGTTTGCACAATTCATTCAGGCTTCTCACGGAAAAGTGCTCTACGGCTTGAACGTTTTGTTATCTAATCCAGATAGCGTTGCAGCTACTGCTTGGCCTAATTACGCTAACGTTTGGTTACCAGGTTGGCTGGATGCAGTCAATAACACCACCAACTCGCTATTCTTAACGATAGGTCCTGGTGACTTCTTGGTTCACCATGCGTTTGCTCTGGCGATCCACACGACAGTTCTGGTACTGGTAAAAGGTGCTTTGGATGCGCGTGGTTCCAAACTGATGCCCGATAAAAAGGACTTCGGTTACTCGTTCCCCTGCGATGGTCCAGGTCGTGGCGGTACTTGCGACATCTCGGCTTGGGACGCTTTCTACATGGCCACATTCTGGGCACTCAACACCGTAGGTTGGGTGACCTTCTACTGGCACTGGAAGCATCTGGGTATTTGGCAAGGAAACGTCGCACAGTTCAACGAATCTTCAACTTACCTGATGGGGTGGTTCCGTGATTACCTGTGGGCGAACTCGGCTCAGTTAATCAACGGTTATAACCCCTACGGTATGAACAACCTGTCTGTCTGGGCTTGGATGTTCTTATTCGGACACCTGGTTTGGGCAACTGGCTTCATGTTCTTGATCTCTTGGAGAGGTTACTGGCAAGAGTTGATTGAAACTTTGGTTTGGGCACACGAGCGTACTCCTTTGGCGAACCTGATTCGCTGGAAAGACAAGCCCGTTGCGATGTCCATCGTTCAAGCTCGTCTGATTGGTTTAGCTCACTTCAGTGTGGGTTACGTCTTCACCTACGCGGCATTCCTGATTGCCTCTACTGCTGGTAAGTTTGGTTGATCTAGTTGACTTACGCAAATACTTGTTGTAGATAAGTAAGAAATCTCCTGCTTTAGAGCAGGAGATTTTTTTTAGTTAGAGAGAAAGAGGACGCGCTTCACATGAAGCGCGTCCTCTTTCACCCTATGTTCCTAACTCCCAAAAGGCGTGAGCGTTCCGACTAGGGCGTTAGAGACCCTGTCCGAACTGCTCGCTGTCTCAGCTAGACCCCTTTTCTTGACAAAGAGCATCTATTCCCAAAGTGTGGTAAATCTACGTCTTCTGTGCTTCTCCCACAGCTTCTATGACTGCTTCTAAAGCTATTGCTACATGAGTCCAATGGGTTCCCCCCTGGCAATAGACCACATACGGTTCCCGCAATGGACCATCAGCAGAAAATTCAGAGGTGCTTCCCTCAATAAATGTTCCGCCAGCCATTACTACCTTACTTTCATAACCAGGCATTTCATCTGGAATGGGGTCAAGATAAGAACCGATGGGTGAATTTTGTTGAATTGCCCGACAAAAAGCAATAAGTTTTTGGGCAGAACCTAGTTTAATTGCTTGAATAACATCCCGACGCTTGGCAAACGGTGCTGGATTGACTGGGTAACCGAGTTTGTCAAATACATAACCCGTGAGGTGAGTCCCTTTCATTGCTTCTCCAACCATTTGTGGAGCGAGAAACAGTCCTTGAAACAGCAGGCGATTTTGGTCAAAAGTAGCACCTCCGTAACTGCCAATTCCTGGTGCTGTGAGGCGACAAGCAGCAGCTTCTACCAAGTCAGCACGACCGGCAACATAACCACCAGCAGTAACAATTGTACCTCCGGGGTTTTTAATCAACGACCCTGCAACTAAATCAGCACCAACATGGGTAGGTTCTTGAGTTTCTATGAATTCGCCATAGCAGTTATCGACAAAGCAAATTGTGTTAGGATTTTGCTGCTTGACTAAGTGGATAATTTTTTCAATTTCCGCTATAGATAGGCTAGGGCGCCAAGAATAGCCACAAGAACGCTGAATCAGCAGCAAACGAGTTTTTTCCTTCACTGCATGGCTTAAAGCTTGCCAATTTATAGTTCCTTCTAGAGTAAGATCTAATTGTTGGTAGCGAATGCCAAACTCAAGTAGTGAACCTTGACCTTGACCTCGTAATCCAATGACTTCTTCTAGAGTATCGTAGGGTGCACCAACCACCGCTAGCATTTCATCACCAGGACGGAGAACACCAAATAAAGCACAAGCAATTGCGTGGGTCCCTGAAACAAACTGTACTCGTACAGCAGCCGCCTCAGCGCCCACCACCTCCGCAAAAACTCGATCTAAAGTTTCTCTGCCTAGATCATCGTGTCCGTATCCAGAGACACCGGCGAAGTGATGTGCCCCAACATGATTATGGCGAAAAGCATTTAACACTCGTTGAAGATTTTGCTTGACCTGAGCGTCAATTCCAGAAAAAATTTGTAAGAGTGCTTCTTGTGCTTCACACAGGTGTTCCGAGCTATTCATTAGTTCCTCTTTTAAGAAAACATAAAAAATTTGCGGATTTTTAGATCACGCGGATTAGGCTTGACAATTCCTATTCAGGTTACTGCATGACAATTGCTACATCCACAAAATCCCAACTTAATTGGCTGCATATCACATTTTTCGCAGGTTTGCATGTCGGAATTTTGTTTGCCCTGTTTCCTAGTAACTTTAGCTGGAAAGCATTCGGTGTATTCTTGTTTCTCTACTGGGTGACTGGTGGCTTGGGTATTACCCTAGGATTTCACCGCTTGATCACCCACCGTAGTTTTCAAACTCCCAAGTGGCTGGAGTATTTCTTGGCTTTTTGTGGGACACTCACTTGCCAAGGAGGACCAATCGATTGGGTAGGAATGCATCGTATACACCATTTGCACTCTGATAAAGAATTAGACCCCCACGATTCCAATAAGGGTTTCTGGTGGAGTCACATGGCTTGGATGTTTTATCATTCACCAGCTTTCGCGGAGGTGCCTCGCTTTACTAAAGATATTAACGAGGACCCATTTTATCAGTTTTTGCAAAAGAATATGATTCTGATCCAGGTCGCGCTGGGTATAGTTCTGTTGCTGCTGGGTGGTTGGTCGTTTGTCGTTTGGGGAGTTTTTGTTCGCCTGATATTCGTATGGCACTGCACCTGGTTTGTCAACAGTGCTACCCATAAATTCGGCTATCGTACTTATGATACAAGCGATCGCTCTACAAACTGCTGGTGGGTAGCTTTGTTAACTTATGGTGAAGGCTGGCACAATAATCACCACGCCTATCAATTCTCAGCTCGGCACGGGTTGAAATGGTGGGAATTTGACCTAACCTGGATGACCATTCAATTGCTACAAGTACTGGGTCTGGCTACGAATGTCAAGCTAACAGCAGAAAAAGCAGTCAGCAGTCAATAGTTAGCAATTCTTATCTTAGTTTAATGTTCAATTTTGAATTTTGTTAGCGCAGGGGACGCAGTCCATTTTGAATTTTGAATTACTTATGCTCCCCCGCTTCTAAAAGACTACTTAAGCGTCAGTGGGGGTTTATAGTAGGTGCGCTGGGGTACATTAGATTGCTATAATCCAAGACGCTAATATTAGAAAACTTTACCACACCCACTTGTTTAGTGATTTGGTAGTGAGGTTTGTTGTATTTTCAGGTATCCATGACTACATCAACAATCGAAAACCACAAGTCAGTTCATGACCTTGGTAATTCCGACCTTAAGCTAAAAGATATTATCAAAAGCCTGCCACGGGAATGTTTTGAGCAGAATCGCTACAAAGCCTGGACAAAAGTGCTGATTAGTGTATCGATGGTTTGCCTGGGCTATTTCAGCTTGATCATTTCTCCTTGGTTTCTCTTGCCCCTAGCATGGATTTTTACCGGTACTGCTTTAACCGGTTTTTTTGTCATTGGGCACGATTGCGCTCATCGTTCATTTGCTAAACGTCGCTGGGTAAACGATTTAGTCGGGCATTTGATGATGATGCCGTTGATTTATCCGTTTCACAGTTGGCGTATTCAGCACAATTATCATCACGCTCACACTAACAAGCTGGATGAGGACAACGCTTGGCAACCAATTTCCACAGAAGTTTATGAAAGTTGTGGAAAAATTATGCAGTGGGGTTTCATAGCCTTTCTACGGTATCGATTGTGGTGGATAGGCTCAATCATTCACTGCGGAGTTTTACACTTTAATTGGTCTTTATTTCGCAAGAAAGACCAAGCAAGTGTGAAGTTTTCTGTGGCTGTCGTCGTGCTTTTTGCTGCGATCGCATTCCCCATCCTCATCGCCACAACCGGGATCTGGGGATTTGTGAAATTCTGGCTACTTCCCTGGCTGGTTTACCATTTTTGGATGAGCACTTTTACCTTGGTTCACCATACTGCTCCAGACGTTCCTTTTGTGGCAGAATCCAAGTGGAACCAGGCAATAGCACAGCTCAATGGCACAGTTCATTGCGATTACCCCTCTTGGGTAGAAATCCTTTGCCACGATATCAATGTCCACGTTCCTCATCACATTTCAACTGCTATTCCTTCTTACAACTTGCGGATGGCTTATGGCAGTATCAAAGAAAATTGGCAAACGTATTTGCATGATGAGTGTCGGTTTTCCTTTTCTTTAATGAAGCGAATTACAGATCAGTGTCACCTGTATACAGCCGATGGTGGCTATCAGTCTTTTAAAGACTATTTTGCAGGACGATAAGCTCATAGCTTTAAAAAATAGATTCTGGCAATTCTGTAAACACAAGTCTTGTTACGAAAATTGCCAGATATGACTCTGCTGCTTTGCACTTCCAAAACTTCGGGATACCCAAACCCCAACGTAATGCGATTGCAAAGTTTAAATGACTTTGTCTCAACAACTTCCTGTTTGACTCCAGTAAAAAAATCAAGTGCAATCAAATATCATCAAGTCTAATAATCCTCATGACGTTGAATCTCTTGAGGATACAACCAAGCTGCCCTTCACGCTTCAAGATTTGAAAGCTGCAATCCCATCTGAATGTTTTCAGCCCAATGTCGGGAAATCACTCTTCTACTTTTTTCGTGACATCCTGATTATCGGTTTACTTTATGCAGTTGCTCATTTTCTAAATTCTTGGTTTTTCTGGCCCATTTTCTGGGTGATGCAAGGAACGATGTTTTGGGCTTTGTTTGTCGTTGGACATGACTGCGGACACCAATCTTTTTCTAAGAAGAAATGGCTTAATGATTTGATTGGACATCTTTGCCATACACCGATACTTGTTCCATATCACGGGTGGCGAATTAGCCATAGAACTCACCACAAAAATACTGGTAACCTCGATAATGATGAAAGCTGGTACCCACCAACAGAGTCACAGTACAAAGTGCTGAATTGGGTACATGATATAGGTCGAGATTACTTATTTTTATTGGTTTATCCGGTGTATTTGTTTACTGGCAATCCGGATAAACGAGGCTCTCACTTTTTACCTAGCAGCCGATTTTTCAAACCCTCAGAAAAATGGGATGTCATCACCAGCACCACACTCTGGACTCTAATGGTAGGTTTGCTGTTGTTCCTCACCTATCAATGGGGTTGGATGTGGTTGTTGAAATACTACGTTGGACCTTATCTTGTCTTTGTCATTTGGCTAGACTTAGTCACATATTTGCACCATACTGACCCGGATATTCCCTGGTATCGTGGAGAGGATTGGACTTTCCTCAAAGGTGCTATTTCTAGCATTGACCGTGATTACGGTTTTATCAATCACATCCATCATGATATTGGTACTCATGTTGCTCACCACATCTTCCTGAACATCCCTCACTACAATTTGAAAAAGGCAACTGAGGCGATTAAACCAATTATGGGTGACTATTTCCACAAATCTGATCTACCCATTTGGACTGCATTACGCCGTTCGTCCAGTAGCTGTGATTTTGTTCCGGATACTGGAGGAAAAGTTTACTATTTTTCCAATAAAAAATTAGCTAAAGGCTAACATGAAGTGAAGAGTGAGAAGTTCATGAAAAACTCCCCACTCTTCATTTCATAACTTTGGTATTAATACTTCTCCAAATTTGCGTTCAATCACAAAGAAACTAGGTTTCTAGTTAGACGCAGGATGTGTATATGATAACGCAGTGCTTTCCTGAGGCAAAGTACCCATTAATTTCAACCAACGAAAGTTCGCAACAAGTGCTTCTCCAAAAGTTGGATACACATTGTATTTCACGCCAAAATCTGCACAAACTTCTGCCAAGATTGGAGCTATTTTAGGATAGTGAATATGACAAACATGGGGAAATAAATGATGCACCACCTGATAGTTAAGACCACCCAAATACCAATTTAAAAAGGAATTCTTTGGTGCAAAATCAACTGTTGTTTTGACTTGAGCAATCGCCCATTCATCATCAATATTATTTGACTCAGGATGTGGTTGAAGAAACTCTACCGGAGCGAGAACATGAGCTAGCATGAAAACATTGCAAATCATCAGCCCATAGATCATGTAAGCAATGCTAAATCCTACAACTACTTGTAGGGGAGTATATCCGACAGCAAGTGGTATTCCTATAAACACTCCCAGCCAAACGACTTTACCCCCTAACAATATGAGCATTTCCAAAGGCTTGAGCGTAGGAATAATATGCTCATGATATTTGCGCTTGAATAAAGCCAGATGGATATCAGCAGCAGACCAATAAAACGGAATAATTGTATAGACCACTAAAATGAATAAGTGTTGGAATTTATGGTACCATTTATGTTCCATATATGGAGACATACGCACTAATCCATCTCCATGTATTTCTACATCATGTCCTAATATATTGGTATATGTATGATGCAGGAAATTATGGCGAAATCGCCACAAATAACTGGATAGACCAATGAAATCATAAGTTAAACCAAAGATATAATTTACCCACTTACGACTAGAATAACCACCATGATTGGCATCATGTCCTACACTAAAACCAACACCAGCAATACCTAATCCTAGAAGGACACAGCCAAATACCTTCATCCACATTATCGGTGGACCAAAGAGAGTAAATGTCCAAGCAGAAATGACCCATCCCAAGATTATTGTACTTTTGAGGTACATTGCGAGATTATCGCGCTTCGCAATGTTCTCAGATTCAAAGTAAGCGTCAACTCGTTTATTGAGTTCCTTTCTAAAACCAACGTTCTTGGCAAACGTCACTCTCGTTTGTGTCTGTGTCATAAAAACTAATCGTTCAAATGAGCTATGAATTGACTTGAAAAAGCCTGTTATCTGGCAAATATCCAAGAGGCGTTACTCAGATAGAAACACACAAGCCAAATCATCTCATTGTGGCAGATTATGCCAACTATCTACCAGAAAAAAAGAAAATTTTTCCAAATAAGGAACAGACGTTGTGCGTATGAGTGAAGTACCCCCCACCACACTCAGGGATGGGGAATTTCGCACAATTGTGTTAAAACCGTCCATTCCCCTGAACAATATGCTTAACAGTCGTCAGACTTTCTAAGCTAATCAATCCGCGTCGATGACCTTTTTGGTTGGACATCCCGAGAAACACCGCATCTCCTCGCGACGGGTTTCGGGAAAAACGCGGCGAAGCGTTGATGTAGCTAGAGGCACTATTCACTCCTAAGGCAAACTGCCGACTTTCCTGGTAAGATTCAGTAACAATACAGTCAGCATGACCGCTGCTGTAGCGATTAATCCAGGTGATCGCAGCTTCTAAACTATCTACTAATTTAAAAGCAATTGTCTTGGTTAAATAAGCGCTTCCCCACTCTGGTTCTTTAGCTAACTGTAACTGGGGGAAGGCTTCTACCAATTCGGCATCTCCCTTAATTTCAAAGCCCTTCTCCTTTAAGCTATTCCACAATGTCAGTAAAGAAGATGGCAAGGCTTGTCGGTGAATCAGTACTTTTTCAATTGCGTTCACCGGATCTGGTTCACTTTGATGGCTATCTATAATCAGCCAGCGCACCATTTCTAAGCTACCATTCGGCGACCAGTAAAGGTAACAGTTGCCCATAGCTGATTTGAGAACTGGGGCGGTGGAGTGGCGCACCACTTGCTGTACCAAGTTAGAACGTCCATAGGGAATCACTAAATTCAAGCATTGGTCTTGCGTCACTATATCCCGAATAGAACTTCCTTCTTCTGGTGTTATCAGCTGTAAACAACCTGCTGGTAAACCAACTTCAGTCACAGCACTCACCAGTGCGTCGGCGATCGCCGCGTTAGAATTACTGGCTTCACTACCCCCTCTGAGAATCAGACTGTTGCCAGTTTTGATACACAATCCTGCTGCGATCGCTCCCAATTCTGGAAACGCCTCATAAATAAACGCAATCACACCCAAAGGCATTAACTGCGTATAAGTCTGAGAGTCATCTAGTTGATAGTCAGCATGTCTTACTCGCCGTAGTGGATCTGATAATTCTCCCAGCCGTTGCAAAATATCTACTGCCATCTCCAGCCGTTTTGGAGTCAGCTTCAGCCAATCGAGAATTAAATCTGGCACTGCCATTTCCCGACTCGCTTCTAGATCCAAGGTGTTTGCTTCTAGAATGTCGTCAAATGATCCTGCCATCGCCTGTGCCATCGCTAACACAGCACGACTTCTGTCTACTCCTTTTGTGCTTCCTAGCTTTAGGGCAGCTTGATGAGCGCGTCTTGCGCGCTCAACTGGTTCGGGGCTAAGATCAAAAGCATCCACTGTCATTCCATTATCGCCTGTAGGTGAGCCATACCATCAGTGCTGGCAAAATAGCCAACAGCACCGCCACCATTGCCCAAGCAATAATGCTGTAACCATTTGCCAATCGTAGTGCCAATGGTAACCATATAATCACTAGCACGAAAATAATCCCAAGCGCTACAGGCAAATAGCTTTCTCCTAATCGAGGATGGACAACTTGCCAACTATTCCCTTTCCAGCGCCAAGCCCGCTTGTAGGGATAGGTGGTGGAAAGTTGCTCCAGTACATAACCATTATCTTCCACCACGAATATCTGCTGACAGCGATTGCAACCAAATGCTTCCGTCAGCGTAATAGGGATCAACTGCCCCCGCCGACGACAGGGACACGGATATTCACTATTGAAGTCAATTTTGTCTGCTTTTTGAGGTTGCACAAGCGAACTTATTACTTGAGCGTGTTTGCCAATAGCTGTGAAAATAGCATCCCCTGATTTACGTTTTCAGGCAAGCTATTTTCCCATGAACTTTCTTTATAACATTAGCCAGTCTGGCTTACTCTTTTTTCTGGACAGATTTTCTTGAAATTCAGTGGTAGTATAATTCTATCACTGAACTACACTGATAATAGCCAGCTATCATAACTGAATAAGCACAAAGACTAAAGTGAATTTTCTTTTCACTTCAACCTTTATTCTTCAATATCGCCTTAACGTCAGTATCAATTCAATATTTTTTTACAGTATGATACTAACCACTGTACATATGTTTTTCTACTGTAGCGCATTTTACTTCATTTTTTTTCGCTACACCTAATTTTTTTCTTATAAATATATATTGACATTTTACAGCAATAATTTGCCAAACTTTTATCTTTATACATTGCTTTTTCTTTTAAAAGCGGGTAACGCGATTCGAACGCGCGACATTCACCTTGGCAAGGTGACGCTCTACCACTGAGCTATACCCGCAAACTTTACTTTTACTAGTATTTCATAGTATGCATGATTTGTCAACACCTTTTATTTTTTAGTAGTTAGTGGAAAAAGTTGCCACTAACCACTAACTACTAATCACTGACTATTCTACAGACAACTGTCCTACGCTGGCACTTTTCAGCGATGCTGACGAGAGAGAATGCCCAGAAAAAGGCTCTGCGAGGTTTGAACGTAATTGGCGCATCAGACTAGCCATTTCTAAAGCACTCATGGCGTAATCCCAACCATGATTGCTTTTTATGCCAGCACGTTCTAAAGCTTGCTGCATGGAGTCCACTGTTAAAATGCCAAAAACCACAGGTACACCAGTTTGAAACGCAGCAGCAGCAATTCCTTTAGCGACCTCAGAAGAGACGTAATCAAAATGAGGCGTTTGCCCTCGGATCACAGCACCCAGACAAATAACCGCATCATAACGACCAGAGACTGCCAATTGGCGAGCCACAACTGGAACTTCAAAACTGCCTGGTACGTAAATGTAGTCTACCTGAGAGCCGTGGGGATTGACATCAATACCGTGGCGTTTCAAGCAATCTTGACAACCTTCCACCAGCTTGCTAGTTACAAGGTCATTGAATCGACCAATAACAATTCCAAACCGCAAAGGTTCTGCCTGAGTAAAAGTTCCCTCAAAAACTGCCATAACCGCCTCTCATTCATCTATACTTCTTGCCAATATACATTTGTTCTCCAAAAAGTATAGGAGCAGAGTTATCGACAAATCGAGTAAAAAGAAGATTTCGTTGACCGAATCCTGTGAGGGAGATCGGGGAATCCCCCGGCGCATCTCCCCCCACTCACGGCGAGTATGCCTATGGTGGGGGACTTACGCCGAATTTGTTAAACTACGAGAAAGTTTAACGCCCCAACGACAAGCACTAAAATGATCCAAGCTCCTGAACCAAGCCACAGCAGTTTTCTAGATTCATTCCAGTTCTGTGGAGTGGCATAGGCGACAGGAACGCCAATGACTAGAACAAAAGACAGCGAAACCAGAGCTAATAAAGCCAGTTGGAATATAAAAGTCATTTTCCCTTCTCCCGAAACAGCAAACGAATTACAAAAGATAAAATATTGTGCAGGTGAACACCGACAGTTTTTCCTTATTTGTTAAGCTAACAGAAAATTGACACATTTTAGTCATTTGTCCTTGATCCTTTGTGCTAACGACCAAAACTAAGGGTGTAGGGGTGTAGGGGAGCCACTGCCCTATGGCTAACGCCACGCCTTAAGGCTATCGGGGAGAACCTCCGGTTCCGCTGCGAAGAGCGCAGTCGCCTAGGTCGGGAGAGCCGTCATTCGCGCTGTCTCACCGTGTGCGGGTTAAGCGCGTTGAGGCATGTGGCTCCCCTATTCCCTCACACCTGTTATTCGCCTAGTTGTTGACTGCTCACTATGGATTTAATTCTGTGCCATACAACAGCTGATTTTGACTCACTAGGAGCCGCAGTAGGACTGACACGCCTGTTACCTGGAAGCAAGATTGTGTTGAGTGGCGGTTCTCATCCAACCGTCGGAGATTTTTTGGCACTACATCGGGATGAGTATCAGCTGATGGAACGACGTTCGGTTAATCCCAACGAAATTCGTTCCTTAATTGTGGTGGATACCCAACAGCGCGATCGCATTGGCAAAGCTGCCCAATGGTTAGATCTCCCCCATATTAATAAAATTATCATTTATGACCATCACCAAGAACAACTTGGGGATATTCCAGCAACAGAGAGACACATTTCCCCGGTTGGAGCGACAACAACTTTAATTGTCGAGCAATTGCAAAAACAACAAATTTCCCTAACAACCGCAGAAGCAACTGTGATGGCATTGGGTATCCATGTGGATACTGGTTCTTTGACATTTGACTATACAACACCACGAGATGCTCTGGCTTTGGCTTGGTTGATGCAACAAGGGGCAAGTTTGTCAGTCGTGAGTCAGTACGTTGATCCTGGTCTTTCTCCCCAATTGCAACAGCTGTTGAAGGTGTCGCTGGAAAAAATACAACATATATATGTACGAGGATATCAGATTGCCTGGGTCAATTTGAAAACTGATGCTTTCGTACCAGGATTGTCAAGTCTTGCCTCGCAGTTGATGGAGTTAACAGAAATAGATGCCTTACTGCTTTTTCATGAGTATGCTTTAGCAGAAGGTGAATCACGCTTAATAGTGATTGGAAGATCGCACATTCAAGGTATTAATCTCAATGAGTTATTCCAACCACTGGGTGGCGGTGGACATTCCCAAGCAGCATCGCTGAACCTAAGAGGCGTAGACTCACAAGAAATTTTCAACCAACTCCTTGAGGGAATAAAAGCGACAATTCCCTATCCTCCTATCGCCCGAGATTTGATGTCCTCCCCAGTTCGCACCATTCGTCCAGAAACTACAATTGCTGAAGCACAGCGAACTTTGTTGCGCTACGGACACTCTGGTTTGTGTGTAGCCGATGCCCAAGGACAACTGCTAGGTATTATTTCCCGACGAGACTTAGATATTGCCCTGCATCACGGCTTTAGTCATGCTCCCGTCAAAGGTTACATGACAGTCAATATGAGGACAATTACCCCAGAGACGACACTGCCAGAAATTGAGTCAGTGATGGTGACATACGATATCGGACGCTTGCCAGTATTGGAGAACGGGCAGTTGGTGGGAATTGTTACGCGTACTGATGTTTTGCGGCAATTGCATCAGGAAGAAGAGAGAGGGAGAGAGAAAGGGAGTGGGGGAGGGGGAGAAAAAAATCTTAAATCTCCCACTCTAGAGGAATTGCATTCACGGCTTGCACCGCAGTTATGGCAATTGCTTACCAAAGCATCACAAGAAGCAGAAAAACGCGGTTGGCATCTTTACCTTGTTGGGGGAGCAGTACGCGACTTGCTACTTGCGGAAAAAGCTTCTGGCACTTTGATGATAAAAGATATTGACTTAGTCGTTGATGGTTTTCACAAAGCGGCGGATGTGGGTGCTGGTGTGGAACTGGCAAAAGCACTACAGCAACTTTATCCAACAGCACGTTTAGAAATTCACGGGGCTTTTCAAACTGCAGCTTTACTGTGGCATAAAGACCCAGAATTAGATTCCTTGTGGGTTGACATTGCGACTGCTAGAACAGAATTCTATCCTTATCCGGCAGCAAATCCTGAAGTTGAGGCGAGTTCGATTCGTCAAGATTTGTATCGTCGAGATTTTACCATCAACGCAATGGCACTGCGGCTGACACCTCCCCGCGCTGGTGCACTACTCGACTTTTTTGGCGGGTTGCTTGATTTACAGGCAAAGCAAATTCGAGTGTTGCACGCTAACAGCTTTATCGAAGATCCCACCCGCATTTATCGCGGTGTGCGCTTTGCTATGCGACTCGGATTTCACTTGGAACCTCAGACAGAAGAGTATATCCGCTATGCAATCAACAGCGGCGTTTACGATCGCACCACCCGAGAAAATAGCAAAACTCCAGCACTGCAAACTCGACTGAAAACGGAATTGAAACATATCCTAGAAGCCCCCTATTGGAAGCCAGCTTTGCAATTACTGGGAGAGTTGGGAGCTTTGCAGTGCATCCATCCCACCCTTGGGCTAGACGAGGAACTTCTGGGGCAATTGCGTTTATTAGAACGTTGTTTACGGCGGTTTGACTCCCAGCAAACCCTTATCCACTGGCAAATGCGCTTGGAAGCTCTCATTGCCCACATAGCAGCAGAATATCGAGGGCGCGTGGCAAGACATCTGCAATTGCCTGAAGATAGCATCAATAGGTTGGATACTTTAGCACAAGCTAAAGCTAATGTCAACAAAATTATCCCTTCTTTGCAAGCACACAAAGAAGTGGATGAGGTGCGTCCAAGTCAAATTCAACAGTTATTGCGCCAGTATGACGTGCCAATGCTGATTTTAATAGCTGTACAAAGTCCAAGAGTCGTCAGGCGTAAGATTTGGCAATATTTAACTGTTTGGCGTAATGTTCAGCCTATTTTGAATGGGAATGATTTGAGGAAACTGGGATACAAACCAGGACCGCAGTATCGGCAAATGCTCGATGATTTGCTGGCGGCGACGTTGGATGGAGTTGTTTGCAAGAGGGATGAGGCCCAGGAGTTTTTGGCAAAACATTATCCTCGCTAAAGTTTTGCAACATTATGTTTTAAATCTCAAAAAACAATCTTTATTTAAAAATATTTAAACAGCGTTCCGGAATCCTTTACTGCTATGATGTAGCTAGTATCAAACCTCAACACGCCTCACATAGCTGACATGAAGTAGTAGTAGAAAACTGTTGCTTAAAGGCAACGAGTGTTAAATCAAATCTTGCACCTCATCCAGGGTACGCCTTGAACTTAAGTTCAAGGCTAACAATTGAAGTCCGTTAAAACGGACTGGAATTTTATGCAGTAAGCTAATTCCATACTTTGGCTATTCGCACTAGAAATTTATTTTTTGGCGATGCTCCAAAGGAGCCGCTACGAGATCGCAAAGTTTGGTGCAAGATATAAATCAACAAAGAAAAATCACCAAAAACTCAGCAGGTTTGGTAAAAAGCAGCCATGCGCTAAATAGTTTTTAAAAACTTATCTCTACCAAGAGCAGCCCTAAATATGTCTGTGGCTGGCTCTATTTGCTCGCCCCTATTGTGCGCGTTCGATAGGTAGGCGTGATTTAGTCATATTGAGGTTTGAGTATGCAGAAAAAATCAATAGTTTTAGCTGAGAACTTAGCTTACGAACTAAGTTCAACCCGAACTTTATTTAAAGGCGTTCAAGTAAGTATTGGAGAAGATGAACGCATTGCTTTAGTCGGTTCCAATGGTGTTGGAAAATCCACGCTGTTAAAAATTATTGCAGGTCAACTTAGCCCGAAGACAGGTTCTGTTACACGTCATGGAAGTATTTATTATTTGCCTCAAATCAGTACCATACAACAGAATATAAAAGCAGATACAGTACTCAATTTTCTAAGTTCTATTTCTGAAGAATGGTGGAAAGTTGGAGAGATTTTAGAGGCAAGATTCAGCACGACGCTTGACTTATCTTTACCACTTGTTAATCTGAGTGGTGGGGAACTCACAAAACTATTTCTGGCTATTGGTTTATCTAGTGAACCAAAGGTGTTACTACTAGATGAGCCAACGAATCATATGGACTTGATGGCGTTAGAAAGTTTGAGGTTTTTTCTTAACGGCTTTGATGGAGCGTTTGTTATTGTCTCTCACAAGCCATTTTTTCTAGACCAAGTTACTGATATAACTTGGGAACTGACACCAGAAGGTGTGAAAGTTTATGGAGGAAATTTTTCGCTGTATCGAGAGCAAAAGGAAATAGAATTAGAGGCGAGAGTGCGATCGCACGAAGTTGCGAGAAAAGAACTCAAACGTGCCAAAGCTTCAGCGTTGCAAGAACAGCAACGAGCAGCCCAATCTAGCAGAAATGGTCGTCAACTAGCGGGTAGCATTCCTAAAATTGTAGCTGGAGCAATGAAACGAAAAGCAGAAGTGACCGCTGGAATTGCAAAACAAAAACATGAAGCAGCTATAGAGAAAGCTACTCAAAAATTTGCAGAAACTAAGGTGAAAACCACGAAGGCGACAAGTCTTCAACTAGAACAAAGAAGCCAAAAACGTAGAAATCTCATTGATATTCAAGATGCAAATCTCAAGGTAGGAGAACACCTGCTGATTTCAAATATCCAGCTTCATGTGTCCTCTGGTGACAGAATCGTTATTGCTGGTGCTAATGGTTCAGGTAAATCTAGTTTGGCAAAAGCAATCTTGGGAATAGAAAATACAACAGCAATTTTACAGTCAGGTGAGATTTTACTTGCTCCTGCGATGAAAGCTGTGTACCTCGACCAAACTTATGAACTGGTAAATCGAAAGCAAACGATTCTGGAAAACATGCAAGCCGCTAATCCTAATCTTAATTATCAGCTTTTGCGCCAGCAGTTGGGACACTTCCTTTTTAAAGAGGATGATGTGAACAAAAGCGCATCGGTGTTGAGTGGAGGTGAATTGGCAAGATTGGCGATCGCCATCATTAGTATTTCAGAAATCGACCTGCTAATTCTTGATGAGCCAACGAATAATCTGGATATTGAAACGGTTGACCAAATAATTGAAGGTATTAATGAGTACCAAGGAACGCTTTGGGTCATTTCCCACGATTTGGATTTCTTAAGCCGGATTAATATTA
This sequence comes from Brasilonema angustatum, assembly GCF_059505445.1. NCBI lineage: Bacteria > Bacillati > Cyanobacteriota > Cyanophyceae > Nostocales > Scytonemataceae > Brasilonema > Brasilonema angustatum. Next base: position 33,089 of record NZ_JCACKO010000040.1, read on the forward strand.
CTCAAGCTTACAAGTTGAGTCAGCAACAGTTGCAACAGATGACATATTTGCCTGATGAAATGGAGCGGTATTATCAAGAACTACTAAGCTCCACAGAAGTAAAAAGGGCTTGATGTCTGGCTTTTAGACCTTACTCTTTGTAATTAACTCTTGATCAACGCTCCTTACCTTGGGGAAATATTTCCCCAAGGTAAAATTCACTATGAGGTCATAATCTTTTGTTAATTTTTGCTTAACTAACACAGTCGAAAATAAACCTTGTCCTAAGCGTTTATCTATCATTAGAAACTTTTATTTTAAACAAGAAGAATATGAGCAGCAAAATTCGTAACAAATGGTTTGGCTGTGCATCAATTGGTGTGCTGATTTCGGGACTAGCTGGCTCGAATTTACCAAGGAAATGGGCTTGGAGACGATTTACGAAATCCCAACTTGCTCTGACTATGGCAGTCTCGCTGCTGCACAACTGTGTCGTCCCGGTCGCGTTGGCAGGCGAAGCGACCACAGATCAGTCTGGGCAAAAGTCCCCAATGGTCACGACCCAGCCGGACGTAGTGCCAGACATCGCGCGATACTTAAATGATCCAGCCAAGGAATCTAAGCTGCCGCCGAAGGTGCTCACGAAGCTGCTACAGGAGCGGATCAAGTACGTCTTCGTGATCTTCAACGAGAACCACTCGTTCGACAACGAGTACGGCACGTTTCCAGGTGTTAACGGACTCTACTCCGACGGACGCACACCTCGTTCTGCTGATAAAACGCCGGGTTTCACCCAGACTTACACGGACGCCAACGGGATGACGGTCACGGTTCAGCCATTCCGGATCGGGACTGAGCAGAACGCCAGTGTGATTGACAGCGTTGACCACTCGCACACCGGGCTGGCGAACAAGATCCATGTGGTGAACAACCAACCACAAATGGATCAGTTTGCCTCCGACGAGTACACGCGCTTTGCATCGAAGGGCGGGGCGGCTAACGTTGCCGAAGGTAAGCAGTTTGCGCGCCTCGTGATGTCGCACATCGACTGTGACACCATTCCGTTTTTCTGGAAGTGGGCAAGCCGCTTCACAATCTTCGACAACATCTTCGCGACCGAAGATACACCTTCTACCCCGAATGCTGTGGCGATGATCGCGGGGCAGTCAGGTGAAACGCAGTGGGTCAAGCACGGCTCGGCAGGACAATCTTACACCGTGGGCAGTCACACTGGCACAACCCAAGGACCGCCGATAGTCAACGACCCGCAGCCCTTCTACGGCTCCCAGTTCGACACTACGACGGACAACAAACAACCCGCTGGTACGAACGAAAGCTACGCCGACACTAATATCGCCTCGAACCTGACCTTCGCCAGCCTACCCCTTACCTTCCAGGGGCGTGACATTCAGACGGTTTTGTCAGGCAACAAGAACCCTTCGTTCGACCTGCCGGACATTCAGCAGGACATCCCCTTTATCCAGCAGGTGGGAACCAAGCCGGTCAACTGGCGCTGGTATCAGGAAGGCTACAATCTTGAGCCGACCGACACCAACGGAGTCGCCTCGCACAATGCCTATGTCACTCATCACAACGGCGCGCAGTATTTCGGCTATGTCGCCAATACACCTGAAATAAGCAAAAACCTGCGTGGGCTTAATGACTTCTTCACCGATACAGCCAGCAATTCTCTGCCTAAAGGCGGTGTGTTCTACATTCGCGGCGGCTACACGAATCAGCAGGGGCTCAAACCCGCGATCACGAACCCTAACACGCCTGCGGATGAGATTGCGGCGATTAATGCGGCGAAGGCAGGCGACGACGACCATCCGGGCTACAGCGATCGCCAACTCAGCGAGGGAATGGCGGCTCGGGTGATTAACGCGATCGCCTCAAATCCGAAGCTTTGGCAGCAAAGCGCAATCATCATCACCTACGACGAGTCGGATGGCTTTTACGACCACGTCCCGCCGCGCATCCTGTCCTACGGTCCCAACGGGCTGCCGCTCTCCCGAGGCATCCGCGTACCCCTGATCCTAATCTCGCCCTACGCGCGGACGCATGCTGTCTCGCACGCCGAGGGCGATCACAACTCGGTGATCGAGACGATCAACACAATCTTCGGTCTGCCCGCCCTTGCTAGCCTGCCCGATGAAGCGCAGGCGCTGGCGGCAGGCAACTCCCCGGAGTTCAACAAGTTCGGTCCGCCAGGATTTGAGCAGAAGTATCTTGGTCCGCGCGACATCAACTCGCCGATTACCGACAGTTTGCTGTCAGGTTTTGATCCCAAGCGCCTGCTTGGAATATCGCCGCCGTTGCCCGCTTCGTTTGCGAAGATTCCGGATAGCGTTGTGAACACGTTACCGCACTACGGTGGGCAAGGCTGCCGAGCGCTCGGAATCACGCCGGAAGACCAGCGCCAGGGAATCGTCAACAACATCCCCCAGGGCTTCAACCCGCTGCCAAGCACCTACCCCGCAGCCAACCCTTAAAGACCTAGAAGAACGGATGGGGTGCGCCCCATCCATAGCTATGTTCTGACCAAAACGCGCGGGTGTAGGGGAGGACAGTGCCCTTACACCCTTACACCCTTACACCCCTGTGTTTCTTGAGAGGACAATTTATGCGCTTGCTGTTGGTCTTGCTGACCCTACTTGGTGTTTGCGGCTCAGTCTCCGTCGCTCGGGCAGGTTCCGTCGTCGAACGCGTGAAGGCGCGTGGTGTGGTTCGCTGCGGCAGCGTCGAGCGACCGGGCCTGGCACGTGCTGACGACCACGGTCACTGGACTGGCCTCAACGTGGATATCTGCCGTGCGATCGCCTCTGCTGTACTCAAATCGCCCGAACGAATCGAATACCATGAGTACGAGACGCCAAAGGACTTCGACGCCGTGCGCAACCACCAGGATGACGTCTACTTCCTCACTGGCTCTGAAATCAACGAGCAGAAGCTGGCCGGTAAGGTGGTACCTGGTCCGACTGTCTTCGTGGAATCCCATGCGGTGATGGTGGCGTCCACCTCGGCTGCGCACCACGTCGGCGACCTCGCTGGGGACAGCATTTGCTTCATGATCGGCAGTTCGGTTGATCGGAGCCTTGAGGCGTACTTCGGTGCACTGCGTCGAAACTGGTTCCGCAGGGGGTTCTCCGAGGACGGGGAGATGATCGATACCTATAATGTGCAGAATTGCCATGCGATCGCCGCTGAGATTACGACCTTGGCAACGATCCGCCTCGATTTGGGGGTGAATCGGTTGTCGAGCCGCATCCTCCCGGAGTCGGTGATGAGCTTTCCGGTGATAGCCGCCACCGGAACCGATGATGGGCAATGGTCGGCGATCGTTGCGTGGACGGTGCACACTTTGGTTAGCGCGGAAAGGTTCCAAACACGGTGGTACGCGGGCGGTGCCCAGGCAATGCCTCTAGCCGCACCCGAACTGGGTCTCGACAAGGAGTGGCAGCGCCGCATTCTCGCAGGCGTCGGCAACTACGGCGACATCTTCGAGCGCCATCTCGGTAAAGGCTCCCCACTCAGGCTCGACCGTGGGCTTAACGCGAACCAGTTCGGCAGAGGACTTCTCCTCAGCCCATTGCTGGAGTGATATCAATCGACTCCCCTAGAAAATATGCAAGCTACCAATCCCAATCTAAGCTATCAGTTTTTGTGCGACTCACTTGAGAGGTAAGAATGGAAGTCCGGTTATTTGTCACCAGCACAAAGTTATTATCTTCACACCAGCAAAGAATTTCTGGATCGAGTGTGCTTTTCGGAGGCGTTTTTGGTTCTCCCACTACCTTGATAATGATATCAGGTTCTCGCAATCTCACTTGGTTCGGATAGATATGAATAACGTGTATCTGTCAATTCATTTCATTTAATCCTTCGACTGCACTCAACTGCACTCAGGATTAAAACTGAGCGGAGCCGAGGCTTTAATTTCTTGGCAGATAAACTTCGAGCTTACATGCTCCCGCGTGAATTGCCGTAACCAATAATTTCTTTATCCGTATTTACTACATTATAGTTTTAGTTTTACTTGCCCCTACTAACTTCCAGCCTTTCAGTTGGGAATAAGCATATGATTAAGAAAAATGTAATTTAAGTTACAAAAAAATCTTGCCAAAAATTATGTAAAACCAAACTTGTATCTCCCCACAAGCTGAGCACTAAGACATAAGCAGTAAAGCAGACAGGCAAGTTATAATTTTTGTGCAGATGAACGTAACAAAAATTTATGAGTAACCCTCTGTTACAAGCTTTTTTCGTTGGGAGAGCAGCGGCGGAAATCCTCACCGAGAGGTTGGAGTTCGCTATTACAGATGCTCTATCGGAACTCGGCAAATGGGACGCTGAAACTAGAGAGCAAATGCGCCAATTTACTGAAGAGGTCATAGAGCGGGCAAATCGTGCAGCAGATGCTGCTGGTGCGACTCAAACAACAGGCGGCTATGGAGAAACTGGTTCAACGTCAGTTGACTTACAAGCCACGATTGATGAACTACGAGCAGAAATAGCTACATTGCGAACAGAATTACAACGCTATCGCACTGGAAATTCTTTGTAGAAAGGTTGCTGCGCAGCAACCTTTCTACTAGAAAATTATAAAGGAACAGTTTTGGAATCAGAGTGTCTTTTCTTCCTACTGACTCGGTCAAAAACCAGCGGTACGCAAAACATATGGAAAAAGGTTATTCAGATAAGGCATACCGCTGGAATCGCGAAAACTACTCTCGTAGACGGCGTTTTTTGGACATTTGGTCTTTTGTCTTGACTTTATTGTTCAGGCTGTGGCTGTACAACAAATCTTGGAGTTACCCAGGAGGAGTCAGCGAAGCCAAACAAGCTGCCCGACGTAAGGCGCAAGCGATATGGATTCGCAACACTCTGCTAGATTTAGGACCAACGTTTATCAAAGTTGGGCAACTGTTCTCTACTCGTGCTGACATCTTCCCTGGCGAATATGTAGAAGAACTTGCCAAGCTACAAGATAAAGTGCCTGCATTTAGCTATGAGCAGGTAGAAGCGATTATTGAGCAAGAACTAGGCAAGAAAATTCCCCAACTGTACCAAAGTTTTGAACCCATACCTCTAGCTGCTGCAAGCTTAGGACAAGTACACAAAGCTGTACTGCACTCAACAGAAGCCGTAGTTGTCAAAGTCCAACGTCCTGGTCTGAAGAAACTCTTTGAAATAGATTTACAAATTCTTAAGGGAATTACACGTTACTTTCAAAACCATCCGAAATGGGGACGGGGACGGGATTGGCTCGGCATCTATGAGGAGTGTTGTCGCATTCTTTGGGAAGAAATTGATTATCTCAATGAAGGTCGCAACGCTGATACTTTTCGTCGTAATTTTCGTACCTACGACTGGGTAAAAGTCCCACGTGTCTACTGGCGTTACACTTCATCGCGGGTATTGACTTTAGAGTATGTTCCTGGTATAAAGATTAGCCAATATGAAGCAATAGAAGCAGCAGGTTTAGACCGGAAAATTATCGCTCGTCAGGGTGCCCAAGCATACTTGCTTCAGCTACTTAATGATGGGTTTTTCCATGCTGATCCCCATCCCGGCAATATTGCCGTCAGTCCTAATGGTGCTTTGATATTCTATGATTTTGGCATGATGGGGCGCATCAAAACAAACGTGCGTGAAGGACTGATGGATACCCTGTTTGGCATTGCTTCAAAAAACGGCGATCGCGTTGTTCAATCTCTGATTGATTTGGGAGCGCTCGCGCCGGTAGAGGACATGGGACCAGTCCGGCGTTCAGTCCAGTTTATGCTGGATAATTTTATGGATAAGCCCTTTGAAAATCAATCGGTAGCTGCTATTAGTGACGATTTGTACGAAATAGCGTATGGTCAACCGTTTAGATTTCCCGCAACCTTCACTTTTGTGATGCGAGCTTTCTCGACACTCGAAGGTGTAGGAAAAGGGTTAGATCCAGAATTTAATTTTATGGAAGTTGCCCAACCATATGCCATGCAGCTTATGACCAATATGAATGGTTCTGATAGCAATAGCTTTCTCAATGAATTGAGTCGTCAAGCAGTTCAGGTCAGCAGTACTGCATTGGGACTACCACGCAGGCTGGAAGACACACTGGAAAAGCTAGAACGGGGAGACGTACGTGTGCGTGTTAGATCTCTTGAAACAGAGCGCTTGCTGCGACGACAAACCAGTATTCAGCTCGGGATGACTTATGCTGTTATTGTGAGTGGTTTTACGCTTTCGGCTACGATCTTATTGGTAAAAGAATATATATGGTTGGCAATTATTGCTGGTTTGATCGCAGTTGCAGTGTCAAGTTTACTGATTCGACTGCTGATGCGCCTCGACCGCTACGACCGTATGTCATAAATTTTGTGAATGGTATATGAAACTTAATTTTACCGGTGTTACTGATCCGGGACTTATTCGTTCTAATAATCAGGATGCTCACTATATCGACCAACAGGGGCGTTTCTTCATTGTCGCTGATGGCATGGGTGGTCATGCAGGAGGTGAACAAGCAAGCCGTATTGCGACTGGGCAAATTGAGGCGTACTTGAGTGCTAATTGGGATTCTTCTAAGCCTTCGGAGGAGTTATTAAAGGAAGCTTTATTACAGGCGAATGAAGCGATTTTGCTTGATCAGCAAAATCATCCGGAACGTTCTGACATGGGCACAACAATTGTAGTGGTCATTTTTCGCCCTAAAGAGCCACCTTTATACGCTCATGTTGGTGACTCAAGGCTATACCGTTTTCGAGATTCGCAATTGCAACAAATCACAGAAGACCATACTTGGATAGCACGCGCGATTAAAATGGGTGAAATTACCCAACAAGAAGCCCGGATGCATCCCTATCGTCATGTGTTGTCTCGCTGTTTAGGGCGTGAAGACATTAATCAAATTGATGTCCAACAACTAGATGTGAAAAGGGGCGATCGCCTACTGTTATGTAGTGATGGTTTAACAGAAGAACTCGCCGATCCGAAAATTGCTGACTATCTCCAACTCCCTGTGCCTAAAAAAGCTGCTTTTTCCCTAGTTGAAGCAGCCAAAGAGCAGGGCGGGCACGATAATATTACCGTTGTTATTGTCGCGCTGGAGTAGGAAAGAGGTTTTAAGAACAGGACTTTAGCTAAAGCACTGCTTATCTATCCATGATATAAGAAAAATGTCATGTGCGGCTTTAGCTATGTCAATTCTTGACTCCAATCAAAGTTATACTTTCAGCCGATACTTTGATCTTGGCTTTGAAGCTAGCGAACTCGCTCAAGAATTTGGCTATAGTTTAACTAGAAAAACGCTCAATTTACCCCAGTTCCCTGATGAACTTGACCGTTTGGGAGAATTACGCGATCGCATTGAGGAAGTACTACCGTTTGTACCGTTGACTAACGAACTCGCAAGACGAGAAATTCTCATCTCGCGAGTGGTGACGGAGTTAATTCATTACACACAGGCAGAATTACGAATTGAATATAGTCTGAAGGTTTCTAATTGGCTTCAAGGTAGTTTAGATTATTTACTGCGGGTAAATTCCGTGAATCAATTGTTAGTAATTGAGGCAAAATACGAAGATTTTACGCGAGGTTTTACGCAGTTAGTCGCTGAATTAGTGGCACTCGATCAGTGGTCAAGAGCGACTACAGTTGACCAACAGCCAATTTTAATTGGTGTTGTTTCTACAGGCACAATATGGCAATTCGGTAGGCTTGACCGTAAGATAAAGCATTTTGAACAGGGGATTAATAGCTATCGGGTTCCTGAAGATTTGGAGCAAGTGATGCGAATTTTAGTAGCAGCTTTGAAAGGAAATAATTAAAAAAGCAGCAGGAGCATCCCATTCTAAGTCCCAAAAACCTGGGGCCAAGTTGTGACGAGGAAAACGACAACTGCTGCGATCGCCAGCAAACCTTGAATCAAATTGCCAACCAGCGTACCTGCGACAATTCCAATACCAGCTTTAATCGCTAGTCCAAAATCTCGTCGATAAAGATACTCACCAATAATTGCTCCAACTAGTGGTCCGAGTAACATTCCAAGTAATGGACCACCAAAAGGTAATGCTGGCAATAATCCTAAGAAACCTAGTACTAACCCAACAATTGCACCAATTTGTCCCCACTGACTTGCACCTGCTTTTTTTGCACCCAAGTAGCTTGCTAAAAAATCAACTCCCAGACTCAGGAGTAAAACAACAATTGTGACAATGAGTGGTGTTTGTATTGCAGCAAAAGAATCACTTATAAATCCCCAAATGATAATTGCTATTAAAATTAAACTGGCTCCTGGAATCGCAGGAACTACAGCACCGACAATACCCACAGCCATAACGGCAACTAGTAACCAATAAAGAATTTGCATAATTTTTTCGTTGTTGATTTTGCTATACACCAAATAACAGTTATCAGTTACCAGTTATCAGTTACCAGTTATCAGTTATCAGTCGTTTACTGTTCACTGTTCACTGTTCCCTGTTCCCTGTTCCCTGTTCCCTATTCCCTATTCACTGATTTAAAGTTACAGCTAATTTATCTGCAATTCCCGCAATCCAATTTTCATCTTGTTTAGTGTAACTGCGAGGAGCATTCGCTGCCAAAATTAAGACTCCATCTTCACCAATGGGTTGACAAATGACACCTTGAGTGTTGTCTGGCAAATAATCAAATTCAACTCTTCCTGGGTAAACTTTTAAATCTACCAGATAAACTGCCTTGTGTTTTTCTAGCACTCTTTTTAAGATTAGTCCTGGTACAACTTCCGACTTGGGACTTAGAATTCCCCGACGTAACAAAACTTTATTCTTGTAGAAAACGACGAGCGATCGCGTCACAGTATTAGTTAATAACAAATGTGATGCCCAGGCTAGTTCTGTTTTCACAGTTTCCGGTAAATCCGGTGCAAGTACAAAACCTTCTTCGCCAATCAGTTGTACGGCTTCAGGTAAACGCGGTTGTACTTGCTGCCAAATTAACCCTACTAAAATCAAGACAGCACTCAAAATCACACCCAGAACATCTGCACGCGCTTGAGAATTTGTTAATTCTGGTGATAGCAAACGGTTAATCAGCAAAAGGACAGCGCCCAACCCACCTACTACGATAGGTAGACGCCGCAGAACCCTATTGGGATCGGATTTAGTCATCTAAAATCTTGCGGTAAGTGGGAAACTCCATCTTTTAAAAGCCCAGAGGGAAACGACACGGCTAATTCATTAGCCGTTAGTATCCCCTTATTGTTATTCGTCTCCTGGTTCAATAATGCGTTGAAATAAGTAACCAGTTCCTCTTGCCGTCAGGATTAATTCTGGATTACTTGGATCATCTTCCAATTTTGCCCGCAAACGGGAGATATGCACATCTACTACACGAGTATCCACATGGCGTTCTGGTGTATATCCCCAGACTTCTTGTAAAATTTCTGAACGGGAGAAAGCTTCTCCAGAACGGCTGACTAACAACTCTAGTAAGCTAAACTCCATGCCTGTTAACCGAATGCGCTCATCGCCTTTATACACTTGCCGCTTATTCGTGTCAATTTTGATAGTAGCAACGTGAATAACTCCAGAACTAGGAATTCCAGAGGCACCTGTTTTGTCTACTCGCCGTAGTACTGAGCGAATGCGGGCTTCTAGCTCCTTAGGGGAAAAAGGTTTGACTACGTAGTCATCAGCACCTAATTCTAAACCCGTAATTCGATCAGCTACGTCCCCCAAGGCTGTTAACATAATAATAGGGACATCTGATTCTTTACGTAATTCTTGGCACACGCCGTAACCATCTAGCTTCGGCATCATCACGTCTAAAACCACTAAGTCAGGCTCTGCTTTGCGAAAAGTATCCAGAGCTTCCTCCCCGTCACCAGCCGTTACCACATCGTAACCAATCATCGAAAGGCGCGTTTCTAAAATCCGGCGAATACTGGCTTCGTCATCTACCACTAGAATTTTTTCTTTATGACTTTCCAAGTTTGTCAATGCTCCTTAACTAAAATTTTTCATGATTAATTTTTACTACCATATTATTAAGATATCATTTCACAAATTGATTGAAAAAAACCTGCAGATACTACAATTATTGGATTTTAGTTTGCTCAAAAACTTAAGCAAAGATTAAGAATATTTAATAATATTAAGAATGCCAAAGCCAAAAAGTTATTACGTTTGTAACGAATGTGGAGCAGAATCCCCTCAATGGTTTGGTAAGTGTCCAGCTTGCGGCACCTACAACTCTTTAGAAGAGCAAATTACGATTCAGTCATCAACAGATGTGCCAAGTCGCGGAGTGAGTGGATGGCATGGTCAAGCTGGGAAAGGCAAAACTCCTACAACAAAACCAGCCAAACCACGTGCTTCTTTAACTTTTGACCAGATTAGCGATCGCCATGTCACACGTTGGGCTTCTGGCTATGAAGAATTAGATCGCGTTCTTGGCGGTGGAGTTGTTCCCGGTTCTATGGTGCTGATAGGCGGTGATCCAGGAATTGGGAAATCTACGCTGCTGTTGCAAGTATCAAATCAACTGGCACAAAGATACCGCATCCTCTATGTTTCTGGAGAAGAATCAGGACAACAGGTAAAATTGAGAGCTTCTCGCTTGGGAGTAGGAAAACCCCTAAGTTTAGTAGCTGATGGTAACGGTAATGGCAATAGTATAGCAGTACAAGAAACTCCCGAAGTAACTCCCCAAGAAACACCCAAAATAGAAGAAGCAGAGCGTGTAGGTGCTGATTTATACATTTTGCCTGAAACAGATTTAGAAGAAATCCTGCGGGAGATGGATTCACTCAAACCGAATGTGACAATTATTGATAGTATTCAAACAGTGTTCTTCCCGGCGCTGACCTCTGCACCAGGTTCTGTCGCCCAGGTACGCGAATGTACCGCAGCTTTGATGAAAGTGGCAAAGCACGATGACATCACAATGTTAATAGTGGGACACGTCACCAAAGAAGGGGCGATCGCCGGACCAAAAGTCTTGGAACACCTCGTTGACACAGTGTTATATTTTGAAGGCGATCGCTTTGCATCCCATCGGTTATTACGGACAGTCAAAAACCGTTTTGGAGCAACTCATGAAATCGGCATCTTTGAAATGGTTGACAACGGACTGCGTGAAGTCCCCAACCCCTCAGAGCTATTTTTAGGCAACCGCGATGATCCGGCTCCAGGTACTGCAATTGTCGTTGCTTGTGAAGGGACACGCCCGATTGTCGTCGAATTGCAAGCTTTAGTAAGTCCTACCAGCTACCCCTCACCACGTCGGGCGGGAACTGGTATAGATTATAACCGCTTAGTGCAGATTTTGGCGGTGCTAGAAAAGCGAGTCGGGATTCCAATGTCAAAGCTGGATTCTTATGTGGCATCTGCAGGTGGGTTAAGTGTAGCAGAACCAGCAGTGGATTTAGGAATTGCGATCGCTATTGTGGCTAGTTTCCGCGATCGGATTGTTGATCCTGCTACCGTACTTATAGGGGAAGTTGGCCTGGGAGGACAAGTTCGCTCAGTATCGCAAATGGAACTGCGGTTAAAAGAAGCGGCAAAATTGGGATTTAAAAGGGCAATTGTCCCAAAAGGGCAAAAATACGCCGACTATAACATAGAAATTTTGCCCGTCTCAAAGGTTATAGATGCGATTATTGCTGCAATACCGCAGCAGGGGCTAACGGAAGAAGATTTGGCACCGGATGAGGAATAGAATTATACCTCTTTTCGCTCGCACGCAGAGGCTTTAAGGACAAACAGCGCTTGAACACCCAAAGGGACACCCGATAGCCACTGCTACCCACAATTACCAAATAACTTGGGAAAAATTACCCGATGATTACGTACTACCAGACGAACCAGTGGATAACATTAACCAGCCTCCCCTTGCCGCAGCTTTAACCGAAAGTTTAGAAATTGCTGGTAGATTACCTGAAAACGCTTTGAATTCAACGAATTATGGCATTTGCGCTACCGTGAATGGCAAAATTGTCATTAAAGCTCCCGATTGGGCATACGTGCCTAATATCCGTGTGACCAGCCCCTCCGGGGCGGGAACAGGGAATAGGGAACAGGCAACAGCAAAAAATTAGCCCCGGATATTGGATTCAAGCCCCTTAATTTATTAATGGAAGAATTCAAAAAAATTGTTGACAGATGCGTAGCACGATTCAACAAGACGTCCTTGTTTAAATCCCCTAATTTTAATTAAGTAAGTCGGTGCAAAAAAAATCAAACTGTGTAAAGAAAAGTAAATAAGG
>NZ_JCACKO010000041.1:0-4263 GCF_059505445.1 Brasilonema angustatum
ACGTCCGGATCTAACACAGAGGGACGGCGGATAATACCGCCTCTCGACTCTACCTGTAGGACTACAATGCCTTGCATTCCTACAAGCAACTGAATCTGCAAGCTAGATAAAAAAAGTTTATCTATGACTTCAACTTTTCCCCATAAAAATCGCAAGTTACCGACTCAAGCAATAGCAGCGAAAATTTTCCACTGGATTAACATTATCAGTTTGTTTATTATGCTCACCAGTGGGCTGCAAATTTACAACGCTAATCCTGTTTTTGGTGGGCGATCAGGTTGGCACATTCCTCCAATATTTACTTTAGGAGGTTGGCTTGCTGGCGGCAGACACTGGCATTTTGCTGCTATGTGGTTATTTTCGCTGAATCTTTTGTGGTATGGAATTTATATTTTCGTCACTCGGCGCTGGCAACATCGATTTGTAGGTATCAACGACTTACAAGCGTTGCAAAAAAGTAAAAATTCAAAACGTTTAATTTATGCTTGGCACCGCATTGTTTATACAGGCATTATTCCTGTTTTACTACTAGCTATATTTACAGGTATAGGAATGTATAAACCTGCTCAATTTCCTTTTATAGTAAATACTTTTGGCAGTTGGCAAGCACTGCGAATCGTTCACTTTTCCTCGGTTCCAATAGTTATTTTATTTGTCGTTGCTCACTTTATGCTAGGGCGTCAGGCTGGAGGTGAAAAATTGACAGAATCAATGTTTTGGTAAATCAAAAGTATTCATCCTATGAATTTAATTCCGATCAAGCGTCCTCAACTATCGCGCCGTCAATTTATAAAAATTTCTGGATTGTCTGGCATGAGTTCTCTTCTTGGTGGATGTGGAACACCTTTGTTTGAGGATATTGTAGGCAAAGCGTCTGAACCACTCAACCAAAAAGTTGAAGCATTAATCTTTAATCAACAAAAGCCAGTACCAGAATTTTCTTACAGTCAGATTGAACCAGAAGCTTTGCTCATTAATAGCTTCAGGTATACTCCCATTATTGACAAAGACAAATATCGTTTAATTATTAATGGTGAAGTAAATAATCCCTTAAGCTTGAGTTTGGCAGAAATTCAATCTTTACCTCTGACTTCCATGATTATTCGTCATGTTTGTGTAGAGGGTTGGGCAGCAATAGTACAATGGGGAGGCGTTCGATTACAAGAAATTGTTGCTCTTGCTCAGCCTAAAGCAAATGTGCGATATGTTTACTTCCAATCAGCTGATGGCTACTATTCAAGCTGGGATATTGCTTCAAGTTTACATCCCCAAACTTTATTAGCTTATCAGAAAAATGGTGAAACTTTGCCAGTAGAAAACGGCGCACCACTACGTTTGGCTTCTCCCATTAAACTTGGATATAAGCAAAGTAAGTGGATAATTCAAATTACACTAGCGAGTCAATTATTCAGTTCTCGGGGATACTGGGAAGATCAAGGATATGAATGGTTTGCAGGATTGTAATTCGGAAAGATAAATTATGAATACTAAAATTTTTCATTTCTTGATTAAACCTGTCCTAAAAGACGACTTTTATCCTGCACAATTGTATTTTCATAGAGAATAACACATTCAAACAGAGAGATAATCTATTTGAATGTGTGTTGATGATGTAATGAAAAATACTTTAAAAAATATTTTTGATAAAAAACTATGAACTTTTTCGACAAGTTAAATCAAGTAATTTCACAAAATCAAAGTTTACTTTTTGTTGGACTTGATCCAAATCCAGAAATGATGCCGACTCGCTATCAATCTCAAAATATTATTTCTGGATTGTCGGATTGGTTGCAATTTATTATTTCTGAAACAGTCGATAAAGTCTGTGCTTATAAACCTACGCTTGGATTTTATGAAGTGTTAGGTGCTCCAGGTTTAGAACTCCTGCATCAAACTATAGCAGCTATTCCTTCTCACATTCCAATTATTTTAGATGCAAAACATGGTGATTTAAACACCAGTACTATTTTCGCTAAAACTGTTTTTACTCAATGGGGTGTAGATGCGATAACTTTGAGTCCATATATAGGACAAGAGCATGTAGCCTCTTTTTTGGTTTATCCAGATAAAGCAGTTTTTATTTTATGTTGTACTTCTAATTCTAATACGTTGAGTTTACAGCAATATCCTTCGAGTGAGTCACCTTTTTATTTACAGGTTGTCAAAGAATCAAAAAACTGGGGAACTCCAGAACAAGTGGGTTTAGAAGTGGGAACTACGAATCCTGATATTTTGTCGCGTATTCGTGCAGTTTCTCCGGAACGAATGATCATGGCTCGTAGCATTTGGGCAGAGAGTAACAATCTTTATAAGATTTTAGCAGCTGGTCTGACGGCAAACGGAGATGGTCTTTTAATTCCTGTTCCTATAGATATGTTAACAGAGGAAAATTTATCTGAACAAATTCAGTCTTTGCAAACAGAAATAAATCAAGCAAGAACCGAAATAACCCAAAATGCTTCCAGTTGTTCTGTATGGTTTTCTGATGTTTGTTTATTAGAAAAACATCCCCAACTAGATTTAATTTTGCAAATGTATGATGTTGGTTGCATTATGTTTGGAAACTATGTGCAAGCATCAGGCAAGACTTTTCCTTATTATGTTGATTTACGCAAAGTTATTTCTACTCCGCAACTTTTTAATCAAGTTATCAAAGCCTATGAAGAGATTTTGAGAAGCTTAAGTTTTGACCGAGTTGCAGGTATTCCTTACGGATCTTTACCTACGGCTACTGGTTTAGCCTTACGTCTCAATTGTCCGATGATTTTCCCTCGCAAAGAAGTGAAAGCACATGGAACTCGAAGGCTAATTGAAGGTGAGTTTTTTCCAGGAGAAACGGTTGTCGTCGTTGATGATATTCTCATCAGCGGTAAAAGCGTCATGGAAGGAGCAGAAAAGTTAAAATCTGTTGGATTAAATATAAATGATATTGTTGTCTTTATCGACCATGAACAAGGGGTGAAAGACCGATTACAAGAAAACGGTTATCGAGGTCATTCTGTTTTAACAATGTCAGAAATCACAGAAACGTTGTATCAAGCTGGACGAATTAATCAGGAGCAATTTTCTGCTTTAAGTGAACGCTCAAATGCGTAGTATGTGCAGCACGAAAAGAAACATAACTATACTAAAAAGACCATGAATGGATAAGTTTAAGGAATTGGATAGGATAAGAAGTTAACTTTACCATGCAAAACTTTTATGGTCTAAGATCAAATATGGGCAAGTTAGTAAAGAAAGACAGGAATTTTGCAATTTTTATTTACATTGCAACTGTTTGATCCTTTCTATTAAGAGACGAACTTGATCTGGTTTATTACGAAACCAGTCTGTTGACCAAATTCTGTGAATATTCCAACCTAGCCTTTCAAGCACTTGTTGTCTGAGGCGATCGCGATCTCTTGCAGTCGGTGAACTATGATAAGATGCGCCATCGCACTCAATCCCCAATAAAAATTCGCCGGGACGATTGTTGTTAACAACTGCTAAATCAATCCGATAACCTGAACATCCAACTTGAGTGCGGATAGTGTATCCTTGCTGAACTAAAGTATGGTAAACATCTTCTTCAAATGGCGAGTCAAAGTGGAGCGCATCTGTATAAGAGTTACCTTGTAGTCGTTCTCCACCACTCGCTGCATATTCTAAATAATCTCGCAGGTATTCTATGCCTTTACTTTTGGTGCGTGTTAAATCGATGTCACCAGCAATTATCGAAGAAACCAGTGTGATCTTGCTTTTTGCGCGCGTAACAGCTACATTAAGTCGTCGTTCTCCACCTTGCCGATTAAGAGGACCAAAGTTGAGAGAAAATTTACCTTGAGAGTCACGAGCATACCCAACGCTGAGTAAAATTACATCTCGCTCATCACCTTGAATGGTTTCCAGTGCTTTGAGAAAAAACCGAGGTGAATTATCGCTGCAAAATGTCTCCAAATCTGGATAGTTTTTGCCCAAAATCTCAATTTGTTCCTGAATGGCATCAGCTTGAGCCTCGCTAAATGCTACTATACCAAGAGATTGGTCGGGAAAATGTTGAAAATGCTCTAACGTCAATTGAGCAACGACTTCTGCCTCGCGTCGATTATCTCTACGTCCACCGCGATCATATACGCCATCTGGAACATGTTTGAACCACACTCCCAAATCTGGATTTTGAACTGGGTTTGGAAATGTAACTAATTGGTTGTGGTAAAAATGTTTATTAGACAATACCTTCGCCAAAAAAAGAGGATAAATATCTCAATCCCAAAACCTCGACTA
>NZ_JCACKO010000042.1:0-43786 GCF_059505445.1 Brasilonema angustatum
CGCTACGCGCTTGCTGTATTGGCTCCCCAATTTCAAATCTAAAATTTCAAATCTATAGCAGTGGACAGAAATCTTAGGACATATGGGAAAAGCTATCGCAAAGGATAAGCCAACAACCTTCGTCCTAATCAACTTGGCTACTGCTATAAAATAGTTTCGGTCAGGTTATACACCCGTTAAGGAAACCTTTTTTTGTATACGAGTTTGTAAATCTGCCAAAAGTGTTTCTCCACTGCGTCGGGCTTCCCAAGGACCAGAGTCCCAAAGTTTAAAACTCCACTGTCCTTGCATATAATCTTCATTTTCTGAGATTGTGCCAACGTAGGTAATTGGATCAGGTGCAGTTGTGAAGTAGCGCTTGATAAAGCTGATACGACGCCCAACTACCTCACCGGCAAGCTGGGCTTCTCCCAAATTGCTGTCATCCAAAATCCTACCAGTCAATGTGTTACCACTTTGAATCAATGTCACTTCAAAACGGGTAGGAATTCCTTGTTGCCAGTAAGTTCCAAGCCAAGTGCCATTTACATCAGCCATAGCGGGTATTTCGCAACTTAAATCTTGATTTATGCTAAAACTACAGGCAATGAATATATGTTGGTCAAAGTTTTCGCATATTTCTACTGACAGGGTCAAAACCTCTAGAAAAACGGGTACTATCGTCATACCAAGCCCCACTCAAATTTGCTCCATAGAGCTTGGCAAAGTTTAGCTTCGCTCCCCTGAGATTAGCTTCATGCAAGTTGGCACCGCTTAGGTTAGCTCGTGTCAAATTAGCTTGGGCTAAGTTAGCAGCTCCAAGGTTTGCTCCCCACAGTTTAGCTTTAGCTAGGTTTGCTCCGCTTAAATCCGCTGCAAATAAGTTGACTCCAGCGAGCATTGCTCGAATTAACTTGGCTTTAACAAGCTTCAGTGCTGGAAAATTTCTCTCTCCTGCTACATAACGCTGCTTCAGTTCATTTGCATCCATGCTTGGTTCACCTTGCTCAGCAAACTGGAAGCTATCTGCTCCCATTCCTGGTCTAATTCTACTTTTGACTCTGACTGACCGCTACGTCTATACCAATAACGAGCATTGATCAAATCACCCTCTTTGCGGTGCAGGTAGGCGTGAACCCAAGCACTATCAGCATCGTTAGCGTCTTCTTGTACTATTTCGTGTGCAGTATCCCACTCACCTTTTTTATCATACCAAAGACCCTGCAACGCTTTTGGCAGTGACTCAAGACATTTTGGATTTTTTTCTATTAATTGCTTGAATGTTACCGCTGTCGTCATAAATCCACCTAGAAAGTATCAAGCCTCTATTTCTAGGATACAAATTCTAGGCTACAAATAAGTTCTGACTTGTGAAAGAATTTTCATCTGTAGCACAGTACCTATCTACCCTTTTAAGTAGATGTTCCCTAGCAAAGCTAGGGAACGAGACAACTAGCTTATGTGTGAGCAACGATATCTAGCTTGAGCACCACAACTCTATTAGACTTGAGTGACATTTTCCTGATTTAATTGCTGCTCAACACTACTGATAGCAGCGTTTAGACCAGCAAGTCTAGTGTCTAAATCATCTCGCATAGTTTTGAGGAATTTCAGCTTACGCTCTAAGCGAGTTTTGCGAGACACGGGTTCGCTACCGTAGCAGTTGTTGTCCCAAAAAGGAAAAGGAAACGGAAACATAGTTTGCTTTTATAGAAACGACCTTTCTTAAATTGTGGCTAAATCCTAGGCGAGATAACGGATAAGAGAGTGGGGGATAACCGACTATCGTGAGTGCGGGTTGGGCTTCCGGTAGAGTTGGGTTAGTCATGTGACCGCATATAATTAACAGTTTGTCTACTGTTAATTATATGCAATTTTTGTTAATCTAAATACCATATAAAGCTCTTATAGCACTTATTTTTCTTGCTTTACTAAGGTCAGCTATTTTATTTCATTCTTTAGATAGAAGCTTTACTAAACTGAGGCATTATAAAAAGTTATTGTACTTAGTCCAGTGAAAAGCTTATTGCTCTGTAGTGGCAAGGAAAAACTACCGAACTTAAAAGCGTAAATCAGTTGCTAGTAATCACAGCTTGTATTCTTTTATCAAAGACTTCGATTTGATTTAGGCAATGTGTTGTCGGTGTTCCAGACTCAAATTCTAAAAGGAAGAAGAAAATATAATAAAATAATAAAATTTCAATTTTTTTTACAAAATGTGATAATTTGAGAATATAGGTCAAAATACGGTGACCATTCGATAGCTATCAACACCGCCAGACGTTAGGATTTTTCTGCAACAAGTGGAACTTTAACCTGATGTCAGTAACCTTGGCTCAACAGTGAGCTAATCAAATTCAAATTCCTTACTAAAGTATGCTCAAAACCTTTATAGACGGGGGGATTATTTGTTTTTTTTAGTTTGTTTGCCTCCAGTCTTCTTGTCCATTGGGCATTTTGCTTATGGATAGTGGTGTAGTTCTTGGGTGTACTGAAGTAAATACTGTCTAGCGAATAGTCCCCCATTTTTTTTGGGGGATATTGTCAACTTGTAGGCCAAAAATAATGAGTACAATCCAAGCAAAGTTTTCAGCGACTGAAGATGCTTTTCATGTAGAAGCTTACGAAAAAATTGAGTACAGCCTCATTTATGTTGATGGGGTTTTTGCAATCGAAAATCCACAACTGGCAGAAGCCTATAAAAAATTTGGACGCTGCTTGGTTGTTGTAGATGCTAATCTCAATAAGCATTACGGCAGTCAAATCGAGCAGTACTTCAAATATTACGACATTGACCTGACGGTTTTTCCGATCACGATTACTGAGCCAAACAAGACTATTGAGTCTTTTGAGAAGATCATCGATGCTTTGGCCCAATTCAAGCTGGTTCGCAAGGAACCTGTGTTAGTGGTTGGTGGTGGACTGATTACAGATGTTGCAGGTTTTGCCTGTTCTGCTTACCAGCGCAGCAGCAACTACATTCGCATTCCTACCAGTCTCATTGGTTTGATTGATGCGAGTGTTGCTATCAAAGTAGCAGTGAACCACAAGAAGCTGAAAAATCGCCTTGGTGCTTATCACGCTTCGCAAAAGGTTTTCCTGGATTTCTCGTTCCTGGGTACTTTGCCAACAGCGCAAGTCCGCAATGGGATGTCAGAACTTGTGAAAATTGCAGTGGTTAACAACAAAGAGGTTTTTGATTTGTTGGATAAGTATGGGGAAGAACTGCTTTCCACACACTTTGGCAACATTAACGCAACACCAGAAATCAAAGAAGTGGCGCATCGGGTCACTTACGAGTCTATTAAAAGTATGCTGGAGTTGGAAGTTCCCAACTTACACGAGTTAGACCTAGACCGTGTTATTGCTTTTGGTCATACTTGGAGTCCGACTCTAGAACTTGCACCTCGTGTGCCTATTTTCCACGGTCATGCAGTCAACATCGACATGGCTTTTTCTGTCACCCTTGCAGCACGACGAGGCTATATTACCAAAGAAGAACGCGATCGCATTCTCAGTCTGATGAGCCGTCTCGGTCTTGCTCTCGACCATCCCCTCTTAGACGAAGAACTTGCATGGCGTGGAAGCGAATCCATCACCTGCACACGAGGCGGTCTGCTACGAGCCGCTATGCCCAGACCAATTGGCGATTGCTTCTTTGTCAATGATTTAACTCGCGAGGAACTGGCTGCAGCATTATCAGAACATAAGCATCTGTGCGAAAGCTACCCTCGTGGTGGCGATGGCGTAGAACTCTACCCAGATGCTTACAACCCAGAACTTGTTGGGAGTGAAGCCTAATGTCGCAAGTTGTCGAAAAGCCAACAGCTAGACCTGTTACACCATTGGGGATTTTAGCTAAGCAGCTAGAAACCATTTTGCAGACACTTGATAAGATGTCTGCTGATGAGCTACAAGCTAACCTCAATCAAGCATGGCTTTTGGCAGCAGGTTTAGACCCCTATCTAGAAGAATGTACCACCCGTGAATCACCAGCCTTAGCAGCGCTAGCTCAAAAAACGGCTCAAGAAGCTTGGAATCAAAGGTTCCACGAGGGAGCGACAGTACGAGAACTAGAACAGGAAATGCTTTCTGGACATGTGGAAGGGCAAACGCTCAAGATGTTTACCCACATGATGAAAGCTAAGAAAGTGTTGGAAGTTGGTATGTTCACTGGCTATTCTGCACTCGCGATCGCAGAAGCTTTACCGCCTGATGGAGAGCTGGTCGCTTGTGAAGTTGACCCTTACACCGCAGAGTTCGCGCAAGCTGCTTTCCGGGAGTCTCCCCACGGTGCAAAAATTCGTGTGGAAGTGGGTCCAGCACTCTCAACTTTGCAGAAACTGGCAGATGCAAGGCAGTCATTTGATTTTGTGTTTATTGACGCAGATAAACGGGAGTATGTCAAGTACTTTCAAACCTTGTTGGAGAGAGATTTGCTCGTTCCTGGAGGGTTTATCTGTGTAGACAACACTCTACTTCAAGGACAAGTCTATCTTCCAGAAAAAAATCGCACTCCCAACGGTGAGGCTATTGCTCAGTTTAACCACGTTGTCGCCGCCGATTCGCGTGTGGAACAGGTATTGTTGCCACTGCGAGATGGCTTGACCATTATCCGACGGTTACCGTAGTTGTCATCCATTGAGCCTGCACTCTTGTTGTGCATACAGAACTCAGAATTCACAAATCACGAAAACCGCACTTATCCTGTTCCCTTTTTCTTAGTTCTTAGCTGTTGTGAGTTCTGAGTTCCTCAATGACTGTTGTCTATCATGGCACTAAGTAGGTCAACATTGAAAAACATAAAATAGAGTCTTTGCGATTGCGGCAGATTGCGGGAAGCCTCCTTGGGGGTCTACGGTTCACCCTAGTGGGAACGCCCGTCGCGCCTGATCGCACCGAAACAAGGACTGCGCCGTGCTGGTCTCACTGCGTTTCATTCGCTGCGGACATTTTACGTTTAATTAGGTTGAGCTACTTACTAGACAATTCCAGATAGTTGAATTCGTAGTTTCACAGTTTTTCTCAATTGCGAAACTACGAATCACAAATCACGAGTTATTATGGCACGATCTCTTCCCCTATAATCTAATACAGAAGCAACATCACCAAGTTCTTTTGTGCCACAAGTAAAAGCTTTATTCCAGAACCTTGCGACCTTGACAATACTTTTTTTAGTGTTGCCTATTAATGCTGCTATAGTTCTGGGATCTCTATTTTGGAATCGCTTAAGCCGTCTTGTTCGTCCTCAGACAGTTGTCGCTGCAAACCGCAAAAATATCTTGATTAGCGGTGCCAAAATGACGAAGGCGCTACAGCTTGCCCGTTCTTTTCACGCTGCGGGACATAGAGTTGTTTTAATAGAAACCCACAAATACTGGTTATCGGGACATCGGTTTTCTGGTGCGGTTTCTCGCTTTTATACAACTCCTATCCCACAGTATGACCCAGAAGCTTATATCCAAGCTTTACTAGACATTGTTAAGAAAGAAAACATTGATGTCTATGTTCCTGTCACGAGTCCAGTTGCGAGTTACTATGAGTCTTTAGCAAAGCCTGCGCTCTCACCCTACTGCGAAGTTTTCCATTTCGACGCTGATATCACCCAAATGCAGGATGATAAGTTTGCTTTCAGTGAAAAAGCAAGAGCGTTTGGCTTATCGGTTCCCAAGTCCTTCAAAATCACCAACCCTGAACAAGTTCTGAATTTTGATTTTTCTGGGGAAACTCGCAAATATATTCTCAAAAGCATTCCTTACGACTCAGTATGGCGCTTAGATTTAACTAAGCTACCTTGCGATACCCCTGAGGAAACAGCAGCATTTGTCAGGAGTTTGCCAATCAGTCCAGAAAAACCCTGGATTATGCAAGAGTTTATTCCTGGCAAGGAATTTTGCACTCATAGCACAGTCAAAAATGGAGAGTTACGGCTGCACTGCTGTGCAGAATCTTCAGCTTTTCAAGTCAATTACGAAAATGTAGAAAACCCCAAAATTCTAGAATGGGTAAGGGATTTTGTTGGAAAACTGGGAATTACTGGACAAGTTTCTTTTGATTTCATTCAAGCTGAAGATGGGACAGTTTACGCCATTGAATGTAATCCCCGAGCGCATTCGGCAATTACAATGTTTTACAACCATCCACAAGTGGCAGATGCTTATTTGAGCGAAGAATCTTTTACAAAACCTCTCAAACCACTGCCAAACAGCAAGCCGACATACTGGACATATCACGAAGTCTGGCGGTTAACTGGTATTCGTTCCTTTCCTCAACTGCAAACTTGGATACGCAATTTTTTCCGAGGTACTGATGCCGTTTACAAACTGGATGATCCACTGCCGTTTCTGATGCTACACCACTGGCAAATTCCCTTGCTTTTGCTCAACAATCTACGGCAATTCAAAGGTTGGACAAAGATTGATTTTAATATTGGTAAACTTGTGGAATCAGGTGGCGATTGAATGAAGGGGAGAAAGTTAATGTAAGCGAAGGTAACTTAAATACAAGGGTGTTTTAACAAAAACTTTGTTCATATAGTTCATATAATTGACCAACGCAACACATCAAAAACTTGTCACTATTGTCGTCAGAGGCAAGATATGTTACTTGAAAAATATGCTTGTTTCTGTAGTGTGTGCACTGTTATCGACCGAGATGCTAATAATATCTAGTCGTAATACCGTTTCACTTTAAGGTTGATACAAATGGGGGGGCTCTTACCAGGGGGAAAGAACTAGAAACCAATCATTTGTATCAGGGATTTTGTGAATGGTATAATATATTACTGTAGTTCCTTGCGCAGCTCGTGCCACACAAACTAGTTTCAGTTTGCAGTGTGCTTGGAGTTGTCCAAGAAATCGACACGTTTATACACGTTTAGAAAAGCAGGTGAGTGACATAATTTTAGCTTGGTAATTTTGGACTGGACTAGATAAAAAGTAATTAGCGTCTACTATTTCGAGAAATAGAATATGTTGGGAACGACTTCGGCATCCAAAAAGCTTGCTCAGATGATCTATGGCTACTGGCAAAGCCAATGCCTTTATATAGCAACAAACTTAGGTATACCTAACCTTTTACAGTCGGAACCAATGACTGTAGAAGCAATAGCAAAAGCAACTTCTACGAAAGTAGAAACTCTCTATGTTCTTCTGCGTGCTTTAGCTCATTTAGGTGTGTTCGTAGAAAAGCCCGGACGTGTATTTGCAGCAACAGAACTCTCCCAACTGCTGATTACAAATGCGGGGCCTTCTGTTGGACATTTCCTGATGCACATTACAGAACCCTGTATGTGGGATGCTTGGAGGGAACTAGGGGATTCCTTGAAAACAGGGGAAGTAGCTTTTGAGAGGGCACATGGCAAGAAATTCTACGAATTTTTCATGACGGAAAACGCCGATAGTAGAAATCTGTTCAACAATGCCATGAGCTTTTTAACGAATCAAGCAATTGATTCGTTGTTTGAAGTGTATGATTTCGGTCAATTTGATACAGTTATGGACGTTGGAGGCAATCAAGGGGCACTGATTGCCTATATTGTCAAAAAATTCGGCTGTAAAGGTGTATTGTTTGACTTACCGCATGAGGTGGAAACAGCTCCTGCTTTCCTAGCAAAGCAAGGACTTGATGAAAATGCAGTGCAAGTCATTGGTGGTAATGCCTTGGAGGAGATACCAAAGGGTGCAGATGCGATCGTGATGAAGTATTTCCTTTCCGTATTCAGTTCGCAAGACACGATCAAGGTACTAAGTGGGTGTAAAAAAGCTCTCCCAAAACAAGGTAAGGTTGTACTTCTACAGACACTAGTTCCACCTCGTGGTGCACCAGTAGAATATCCAGATGGCACAATCCCAGCTCTTGCCGCAGTTCAGATGATGGTGACAAATCCTGGGGGTTACTGGCGCACGGAACAAGAGTATAAAGAGTTGTTTGAAAAGAGTGGCTTTGAACTGGAAAAAGTCATTTACACTGGAACTAGCCTGACGGTGATGGAATTTAGCACAGTGTTTTGAGCCTCGCACAAATACGAACAAAGTTTTACATCCACCGCCTAAATTATGGATATGTCTTTCGGCTTGTTACAAGACATATCCCAGCATAATTTGGATTTGCGCATCTTTTATAGTAGCAATTTTATCCAAATAATTGTATACCCAATTAAGTATTTATATTGATGTTTTTTCAGTTTAGTATTTTGACATAACAGCTAGATGTGCTCATACTTAGTATATATGTATTATTTGGCTTGAACAAAAAAGGCAACAAAGTAGCCAGAAAGATAAGTACACTTATTAACATTACTGGAAAACATTGATGCTTAAAGCTAAACTGAAACTCCCACACGAGCACTTATTCGCAACACCAACTACTACAGCAGTTGCTTCATTGGTAGTCAGCTTAGTAGCCTTATCTTTCTCACCAATTCTGATCCGCTTGAGTGAAGGCGAACTCGGTCCAAATGCTACAATCTTTAATCGCTTTTGGATCTCTACTGTCGCCTTTGTGCTGTGGAATGGATTCGCAGCAGCGCGGCGGCGACTATCTGATAGCCAACCTGAAAAACTACAGCTTTACCAAATCCGGATATTTTTGCTCTTACTCGCAGGAGGTTTTGTAATATTTGCTACTCTTGGTTTGTGGGCTTTGTCACTAACTCAGACCAACGTCGCTAACGCTACGCTCATGCACTATTTGGCTCCACTGTTCACCGTCTTAGGAGGATGGCTGATTTTTGGGAAGCGCTTTGATGGTAAATTCCTTATCGGTATGTTTGTAGCTATTGTTGGTGCTGGTATTATAGTATATGATGACATTTCCTTGACAAGTGACAAACTCCAAGGAGATCTCATGGCATTACTATCAGCTGTGTTTCTTGGTTTCTATCCACTCATCGTCGAACAACTACGAAGTAAATTGAGTCCGACAATAATCATGACGTGGTGTTCTGCGATCGGCTCGGTGTTACTTTTGCCTATTGCTCTACTCACTGAAGATAGGCTTTTCCCCTATTCGTTGGGTGGGTGGCTTTACGCGATTTTGCTAGCCCTGATATGCCAAATACTAGGCTTGGGACTTTATGCCTATAGCCTCAACAAGTTATCTTCAGGATTTGTCTCCTTATGCGATCTGTTTGTTCCTGTCTTTAGCTCCCTGGAAGCTTGGGTTATCTTTTCGGAAAGCCTCAACTGGTCTACATTGATAAGTTTTGTTGTGATTATTTTAGGGGTATATCTAACTTCATCTAGTGAATTTGCTATCAAGGAAGAGGTAGAATCAGCTATGTAGAGAGATTGGAGACTGGGGGAAGAAGAAGGTTATTGGTCGATTGTTAAGTATATCATTTTTTCACTCTATGAATACTATCCATAATCTCCCAATTTCAATTTCTTCAGATATGAGATTACGGTTTTTGCAGGATGATGAGAAAACTGTTGCCAGTACTGAAAAAGAACTACCTCTAGTTATTGAGCCAGTCAAAGAAAAATCTTTTGCAGTTCTCAAAGCATTGCTGAAGGAAAGTGGCGACTGGTTCAATAAACAACTAGATACATACGGAGCGATTTTGTTTCGGGGATTTGAGGTTGAGGGTGCAGAGCAATTTCAAAAAGCCCTAGAGCTATTGAATATCCAACTGGAGTCAGTTTATCATTTTGGCAGCGCTCATCGTGTACAAATAACTGAGAAAGTCTTCACCTCTTCTGAAGCTCCACCAGATGTGATTATAGCTCCTCACAATGAACTCAATATGGTGCCGGTGCGACCGAGTGTACTTGCTTTCTTTTGTCAAGTTCAGCCCGAGTTGTATGGGGAGACTCCCATCATCAATACAGAAAAGCTATTTTATGACTTATCTCCCAGCTTACAGCACAAAATTGTAAACTATCCTCAGCAGTTTGTGCGATATGTTCCCAACCATCTATTAGAAATGGTCTTCGAGGATCTCTCGCCAGACGAGATTACCAAACTTCTCCAGGAACAAGGATTTGATTTTAACTGGGAAGAGGATGGCTCTATTTCTTTTGAATGTTCTTATATTCCCTTATTCAGTCACCCAAGAACGAGTAAACTCTGCTTTTGCCTTAGTATTGTTGATTGTTTAGTTAGTAGAGAATGGTATCGAAATATTGGGCAACGGTATTCATTTAAACAAAGGCTCTATTACAACTTGCTGCCAGCCAAATTGTACAAAAATATTCAACAAAGAGCAACAACAGCAGCAACTGTTGTTGATGGTTCGCAAAAACGAACTAGTACTTTGAACGCATATTTTTTGAACAAAGATGGTCAAAGCACCAATATGACGGAAGCAGAAGCGAAAGAGTTGGGGCAAGCTGAATGGAAAAATGCAGTCATATTTCAGTGGAAGCAAGGCGATATTCTCGTAATCGATAACCTACAAGTTGCTCATAGTAGACTCAATACTAAACTGAAGCGAAAAATACTGACTGCTTTTGGGAATATGTGCAACATTCGCGATATGAAACCAGCTTTATTAACAACTTTTTGAAATATATAAACATAATAAAGAATCGTTTGATTTGCAGCTAGCCATGAATCAATCATTGAATATGAAAGCGTCATTTCCTCTCTCGGAAGTTCAGCATAAAATTTGGTTGAGCCATCATTTCATGCCAGAAGGGCTAAACGATAAAGTTTGTTTTGCTTTCAAAATTAATTCACCTGTCAGTATTTCTGCTCTAAAAAAAACATTTCAAGCAATAATTGATCGTCACGATATCTTGCGCACGACTTATCATGAGTCGGAAAAGAAAAATTTTCAAGAAATACATGATAACGTTGAAGCTAATTTAGAAGAGATAAACGCTTCAAGTTGGGATTTTAATGAGTTAACTAAGTATTTACTACAGTCCGCTAAACATCCATTCAATTTAGAAAAAGCTCCGATGATTCGGCTAAGCTTGTTTAGTCGTTCTGCTACGGAGCATATTCTTTTGCTAACCGTTCATAGTTTGGTAAGTGATTGGGGTTCTTTATTACTACTGGTGGATGAGTTTTTGCAACTCTATTTATCAAAAAATAATTTTTTAGATTCAAACAAGAATATTAAGACTTTAGAGTTTTCACAATATTTATATAAAGAATATGTAAAAAAAGAAGTTAATCTACTAGAAAGTTCTGAAGGGGAAAGACTTAAAGATTATTGGGAAAAACAGTTGTCGGGAGAATTACCTTTACTAGAGTTACCGACTAGATTACCTCAATCTCCTCTCAAAACTGACAATGGCTTATCTTATGCTTTTGTCATCAACAATAGACTAACTGGATTACTAAAAAAACTGGCAAATGATGAAAATGTCAGCCTAGCTAACCTTCTTTTAGCAGCATTTAAAATTCTGCTTTACCGTTATACAAGTGAAAAAGATATTCTTGTTGGTTTGGTAGTAAATCAGCAAGATAGACCAGAATTTGAAAGAGTTGTTGGCAACTTTGCTAACGTAGTTATTTCACGGGATTTGATTTGGGAAAGTATTTCATTTAAAAAGTTTATCCATCAAGTTAGTAATAATTGTTTAGAAATAAGGGAGTATCAAGATTATCCGTTTGCTTTATTGGTAAGACAATTACAGTCAAAGTCTAATTCAAGTCATTCACCTATTTGTCAAGCTTCCTTTAGTTACCAGAATGTCAATCAACTGGAAAATATATCAAAGTTATTCGAGGCTACAGCTAAGAAACAGCCGACAAATTGTGGCGATCTAGAACTAGAATACTGGGAACTACCCCAGCAAAAAGTAGAATTTGATTTAAGCTTGGAAGTGATCCAGCTTTCGGAATCTAGCTTAGGTTACTTTAAGTACAACAGCAATCTGTTAGATGAAGCGGCGATCGCTCATCTAAGCGAACATTTCCAGAATTTATTAGAAAGTATTGTATCAAATCCAGAACAGCCAGTAGCTCAGTTACCATTGCTGAGTCAGAAGGAACAAGAGAAAATACTGGTTGAGTGGAATGCGACTGGGACTGATTATGATTTGAGTGTATGTCTCCACCAATTAATAGAAGCACAGGTAAAGCGAAACAGTAATACTATTGCAGTCTCTTTTCTAGAAGAACAGCTTACCTATGGTGAACTCAATCAGCGTGCAAATCAACTCGCGCACTACTTACAAACACTGGGAGTTAAACCAGAGGTTTTAGTAGGTATCTGCGTTGAGCGTTCTTTAGATATGCTGGTGGGACTTTTGGGTATCTTGAAAGCTGGCGCAGCTTACTTACCTTTAGATCCAGGTTTTCCACAAGAACGCTTGGAATTAATCTTATCTGATTCTCAGGTGCCAGTGTTATTAACTGATAATCAAAAATTATTTGCTGATGATGAACATAGGAAAGTCATCTGTTTACGTACAGATAAGGAAAAGATTGCCAGTCATAGTAAAGATAATCCTGCACCATGTGCAACTGCTAAAAATCTGGCTTATGTTATCTATACCTCCGGTTCAACTGGTAAGCCTAAGGGAGTAGAAATTCCTCACGCTGCTGTGGTCAATTTCTTAAAATCTATGCAGCATGAACCCGGAATTGCAGAGTCAGATGTCCTTTTGGCAGTTACTACAATATCATTTGATATTGCTGCCCTAGAGCTGTATCTGCCTTTAATTACGGGTGCTAGGTTAATATTAGCAAGTCGAGAAGTCGCTAGCGATGGCAGGCAACTCAGAGAACTAATTCATTCTTCTGGTGCTACGATTATGCAAGCCACCCCAGCTAGTTGGCGGATGTTGCTTGCGGCTGGATGGACTAGTTCTCCTCAATTGAAAATTCTCTGCGGTGGCGAAGGCTTAAATAGTGACTTGGCAAAGCATTTATTAGAAAAAGGTGATACTGTATGGAATTTGTATGGACCGACTGAAACGACTATTTGGTCAACTGTTTGTCAAGTAGAAGCTGCGAAACTATCTCATGCTTTAGTCCCCATCGGTTGTCCTATCGCTAACACACAAACTTACATATTGGATTCCAATCTCCAACCAGTTCCTATCGGAGTTTTGGGCGAATTGTATATAGGTGGTGCTGGGGTTGCACGCGGTTATTTCAATCGTCCTGAACTCACTGCTGAACGGTTTATTGCTAATCCTTTCTCGCAAGGTTCCTGTTTTTACAGAACAGGAGATTTAGCTCGTTACCTGGATAATGGCAATATTGAATACGTTAGTCGAATAGATAATCAAGTAAAAATTCGAGGTTTTAGGATCGAACTTGGGGATATAGAAAACGCTTTATCTGCTCATCCACAAGTACGAGAAGCGGTTGTCATTACCCGTAGTGATCAACCAGGAGAAAAACAAATAGTAGCTTATATCACTACTAAACAGGAAGAACCAACTCCTGACACCCTGCGCGATTTCCTCAAACAGAAGCTACCAGATTACATGGTGCCAATAGCTTTTGTAATCTTAGAAGCATTACCCTTAACTCCTAGTGGAAAAGTCAACCGTCGCGCTTTGCCAAAGCCAACACTTTCTAGCTTCAGCCAACACAATGAATTTGTCGCACCGCGCAATGATACCGAAGGGAAACTGGCAAAAATCTGGTCAGAAATATTAAACATTCAGCCAATAGGTGTTAAAGATAACTTCTTTGAAATTGGCGGAAATTCTCTTTCAGCAATCTACTTAATAGCTTCAATTGGGCAGCACTTTGGTAAGGAATTACCCTTATCAGCAGTCCTCACCAATCCCACCATTGAAAAG
The DNA here is from genome assembly GCF_059505445.1 of Brasilonema angustatum. Lineage (NCBI taxonomy): Bacteria > Bacillati > Cyanobacteriota > Cyanophyceae > Nostocales > Scytonemataceae > Brasilonema > Brasilonema angustatum. The sequence goes on from NZ_JCACKO010000042.1 coordinate 13,692, forward strand.
TTTGCAAATCTTCTTAATACCAGTTCCAATACTTTTGAAAACTCCCTCCTAGTTCCCATCCAGCCAAAAGGTAACAAGCCACCATTTTTCTGCGTACATCCTGCAGGAGGTCATGTTTTGTGTTACTTCAAATTGGCGCATTCTCTCAGTGACGATCAACCGTTTTATGGCTTGCAAGCGCAAGGGTTTCATGGGGAAGAAGAACCACTCACACGAGTCGAGGATATGGCAAGCTTGTATATCCAAGCAATTAGGAAGTTTCAGCCCAATGGTCCTTACTCTATTGGTGGTTGGTCATTTGGGGGAGTTGTGGCGTATGAAATGGCACAACAATTACACAAACAGGGACAGGAAGTCTCTTTAGTAATACTTGATTCTTATGTTCCAATTCTCTTGGATAAAAACAAGAAAATTGACGCCCCCTATTTGGTTGGTGTTCTTTCCAGATATTTTGGCGGAATAGCAGGGCAAGATAATCTGGTAACACCTGATGAAATTAAGCACTTGAGTATTAACGAACAAATTAACTACATCCTTGACAAGGCAATAGAAGTCAAGATATTACCGCCATCAAATCAAAGCCAACAAAACCGACGCATTCTTGATGTGTTAGTTGGAACGCTAAAAGCAACTTATTCTTATCTGCCACAGCCATATCCAGGAAAAGTCACTGTCTTGAGAGCCAAAGAAAAGCATATCATGGCTTCCGACCCAACTCTTGTGTGGGTGGAATTATTCTCTATCATGGATGCGGAAGATATAAAAATCATTGATGTTTCTGGTAATCACTACACATGCATTTTGGAACCTCATTTACAAGTCTTAGCAGAACGCTTGAAATCATCTCTGGCGGAATTTTAGCCAGAAGGTCACTTTAGGGATTTCCAAAAAAATAATTTCCCAAAAACAATTCGATAAAACGAATCATATTGAGCCAATCTTAAAAAAGCAAATAAATTTTTAATTTTGGTCGTAGAACCGTTATTTCTTTTATATAGCAATCCTAAATCATTTATAAACAATTCCTGTTAAGCGTTCCCTGTTCCCTGTTAAGAGCCCTCATTAGACAATTTACAACTAAAATAGGACTGCTATAGTACCTTAAAAGGGCTGGTTCTAATGCTTACCCTAACCTCTAAACCCGCTTGTCAATAGCGTTTGAGACGCGATCAGAAAAATTGTTGATAACTTGTGAACGGTTTGCCCAAGACAGCGCCACAACAGAAAGAAATAGGAGACAGTAATGATAAATGCGGCCAGATGCACCACACTCTATTTCCATTCTTGAGAACAACGCTTATTTTACCTGACTTAGGGGCTTAACTGAACCGTATTGAGATATAGTTAGCAGTACAACGCCAGTTGTAGAGGATGAAAAGTTGATTTACCTAATCAGGCAGTTTTGATGAGAATAGCATATATAATTTTGGCACATAAATATCCGGAACAATTAGTACGCCTGATTTCTAAACTAAACACAGATGATGTTTCCTTTTTTCTACATATAGATAAAAAGTCTGATGATAAAATTTATCATCAGATAGTGACTCAACTCAAGGATTTTCCAAATGTTTGTTTCATCAAGAGATACCATTTAGCATGGGGAAGTTTTGATATTGTCAGAGCCAGTCTTGAAGGAATAAAATCAATAGTTGAAACGGGTAAGTACTTCGATTATGTTATACACTTATCGGGTCAAGACTATTTGACCAAGTCAAATGAACAGATTAAGAACTTTCTCCAAGAGAATAAAGGTAGAGAATTTCTAGAGCATTTGCCACTACCTTGTAGTAAATGGGGATGGAAAAATGGCGGCTTAACAAGAGTAGAAGATTGGCACATCACTTGGAAAGGGGAGTATTTCTGTATTCCCGCTTTTCGGGAATTTAAATCTCCTATTAACTCTTTATTATATTCATTATTTATTTTCCTTTTACCGAAAAGACGTAAATTTCCGCAAGGCTTTGCTCTTTATGGAGGCTCGCAATTTTGGTGCTTAACAGGAGAATGCATAAAATGGATAAATGATTTTGTCAAGCAAAACCCGAAGTTTATTAATCGGTTTAATTACACTTACTGTACAGATGAATTGTTTTACCAGACCCTGATTGTCAATTCACCTTTTAAGGAAAAAATTATTAATGCTTGCTTGACATATGTAGAGTGGTCTAATGTTAACGCCTTTCACCCCAACATTTTATCAAAAAATGATTTTGATAAAATTAGTGAATCCGAAAAATTATTTGCCAGGAAGTTTGATATGACGAGAGATTCGGATATATTAGATATGATTGATAAAATGATATTAAGCAAATCTTAAAAATGCATTTTTTTTGACTTCAAGGCTTAACTGAACCGTATTGAAATATATTTAGCAGTACAACGCCAGTTGTAAAGGATGAAAAGTTGATTTGCCTAGTAAAGCAATTTTTTAGGAAGCATCCCAAGTTTACACAAAAGATGGTAGTGAGAGCATCTTGCTCCCTACTTTATTACTGAAGCGGACTGTCCGATTTGCACTACAAAATAAAATACATTTACACATTTGGGATACTCCCGTTTTTTATGAGAATAGCATATATAATTTTGGCGCATAAATATCCTGAACAATTAGTACGTCTTATTTCTAAACTAAACACAGATGATGTTTCATTTTTTATACATATAGATAAAAAAACAGAGCAGAAAATTTATCATCAGATAGTGACTCAACTCAAGAATTTTCCACATGTCTCTTTTATAAAGAGATACAATTTAGCATGGGGAAGTTGTGATATTGTCAGAGCTAGTCTTGAGGGAATAAAATCAATCGTTGAAACGGGTAAGTACTTCGATTATGTTATATACTTCTCAGGTCAAGACTATTTGATCAAGTCAAATGAACAGATTAAGAAGTTTTTGCAAGAGAATAATGGTAAAGAATTTATAGAGTATTTTCCATTACCTTGTAATAAATGGTACAAGGGAGGCTTAACAAGATTAGAATCTTGGTATATTCGTTGGAAAGATAAGGAATTTTTTATTCCGCAAAAGCGTGAGTTTAAATCTCCTATTAACTCTTTGTTATATTCATTGTTGATTTTGCTTTTACCGAAAAGACCTAAATTGCCTGAAGGATTTGCTCTTTATGGAGGTTCAGCATTTTGGTGCTTAACAGGAGAATCTACAAAATGGATAAATAATTTTGTTAAGCAAAACCCCAAGTTTGTTAATAGTTTTAATTACACTTATTGTCCAGATGAATTGTTTTACCAGATTTTAATTGCAAATTCCCCTTTTAAGGAAAAAATTATTAACACTCGCTTGACCTATCTAGAGTGGCCTAAGGATGATTCCCTTCACCCCAAAATTTTATCAAAAAATGATTTTGATAAAATTAGGGAATCAGAGAAGTTATTTGCTAGGAAGTTTGACATGAGTATAGATGCGGATATATTAGATATGATTGATAAAATGATATTGACCAAATCTTAAAAAGCAAATATATTTTGAATTTTGGTTCTAGAACCGTTATTTCTTTCATAGTACCTTGAAAGGGCTGGTACTAATGCTTACCCTAACCTCTAAACCCCCTTGGCAATAGCGTTTGAGACGTGCTTACCCGTACAACGCCAGTTGTAGAGGATGAAAAGTTGATTTACCTAATCAGGCAGTTTTGATGAGAATAGCATATATAATTTTGGCACATAAATATCCGGAACAACTAGTACGTCTGATTTCTAAACTAAACACAGATGATGTTTCATTTTTTATACATATAGATAAAAAAACAGATAAAAAAATTTATCATCAGGTACTGACTCAGCTTAAGGATTTTCCAAATGTCTCTTTCATAAAGAGATACAATTCAGAATGGGGAAGTTTTGATATTGTCAGAGCTAGTCTTGAAGGGATAAAGTCAATAGTTGAAACAGGTACTTACTTCGATTATGTTATACACTTATCGGGTCAAGACTATTTGATAAAATCAAATGAACAGATTAAGAAGTTTTTCCAAGAAAATAAAGGTAGAGAATGGATAGAGTATTTTCCACTACCTTGTAGTAAATGGGAAGACGAAGATGGCGGCTTAGCAAGAGTTGAAAATTGGTACATTCCTTGGTGGAAAGAGGAGTATTTCTTGATTCCCAAAAAGCGTGACTTTGAATCTCCTATTAACTCTTTATTAAATTCATTGTTGATTTTGCTTTTACCGAAAAGGCCTAAATTGCCTGAAGGCTTTGATCTTTATGGAGGTTCGCAATTTTGGTGCTTAACAGGAGAATCCATAAAATGGATAAATGATTTTATCAAGCAAAACCCTAAGTTTGTTAATCGGTTTAATTACACTTATTGTACAGATGAATTGTTTTACCAAACCCTCCTTTTAAATTCACCTTTTCAGGGAAAAATTATTAACGCTAGCTTGACATATCTAGAGTGGCCCATAAACGCCTGGCACCCCAAAATTTTCTCAAAAAATGATTTTGAGAAAATTAGGGAATCAGAAAAGTTATTTGCCAGGAAGTTTGATATGACGAAAGACCCGGATATACTAGACATGATTGATAAAATGATATTGAGCGAATCTTAAAAAAGCAAATAAATTTATAATTATGGTCGCATCAGGAGAAATGATTAATGTTCCCGACCAGCATGACACATTTGTTCTAGAAGCCCCATATCCAAATTTTGGGAAAAGAGCTTTCATGCTTTTAGAAGCGGGTGAAAAATAGTGCGAATGCTATATTAAAGGCAAAGCTATGTGCTGACGTTTTGAGGAAAAGGCAATGACGACAACACTATCTGCGCCTCATTCTATTGAGTCCTTGCTAGGCAAAGAAGCAGAAGACTTGCTCACCTATAAGGCAAAAGTTTCTAAGGATTTACTACATTTGCCAGGACCAGATTTTGTGGATCGAGTTTGGTTGAACAGCGATCGCAACCCCCAAGTTTTGCGTAATCTTCAAACACTATACTCTACCGGACGGCTGGCAAATACTGGCTACCTCTCTATTCTGCCAGTAGACCAGGGGATTGAACACTCAGCCGGTGCGTCATTTGCACCCAATCCCATGTACTTTGATCCAGAAAATATTGTTAAGCTGGCAATAGCAGCAGATTGCAACGCTGTCGCGACAACTTTGGGAGTTTTAGGCTCAATTTCACGCAAATACGCTCACAAAATTCCCTTTATAGTCAAACTCAACCACAACGAACTGCTAACTTTCCCCAATCAGTCTGACCAAGTTTTGTTTGCTTCAGTCGAACAAGCTTGGAATTTGGGTGCAGTTGCTGTGGGTGCGACTATTTATTTTGGTTCGGAAAACTCCACCCGCCAAATTCAGGAAATCAGCCAAGCCTTCAAACGCGCTCATGATTTGGGGATGGTGACGATTCTTTGGTGCTATTTGCGGAACAACGCTTTCAAAGAAGACAAAGATTATCACCTCGCGGCTGATCTGACAGGACAAGCGAATCATCTGGGTGTGACAATCGAAGCTGACATTATTAAACAAAAATTGCCAGAAAATAACAACGGTTACGGAGCAGTAGCCAAGGCGACTGGTAAGAGTTACGGTAAAACCAATGAGCGGGTTTACACAGATTTGACAACCGACCACCCAATCGATTTAACTCGTTACCAGGTACTTAACTGCTATTGTGGACGTGCAGGACTGATTAACTCTGGTGGCGCGTCTGGAAAAAATGACTTTGCAGAAGCTGTTCGGACTGCGGTGATTAACAAACGCGCTGGTGGAACAGGATTAATTTCTGGGCGCAAAACATTTCAACGTCCGTTTGAGGAAGGAGTGAAGTTGTTTCACACTATTCAGGATGTTTATTTGTCTGATGCGGTGGCGATTGCCTAGGGCAGAGTTACGCTTAACGCCTAGGGCAGATCTACGCTTAACGCCTAAACGACTCCGCCTTGTTTTCAACTGAGGGCGCTTCCTCGGTGTGATATCACCCACAAAACTAGATTTATAACGCTTCACACGCGGGCGATGGCGCAGAGCGCCCGCTGAGTCCTCCGGACACGCGTTCGCGAACGCGATCGCACAGACGAACCGTGTCCAACCGCCTGCGATTCAAATCGCAGGCTAATAGCCAAAGTCCTCTCAAGAGGACTAAATGAGGAGAAAATTACGTAGATAAAAAATCACAAAAAAACACATTTACTCTCTGTATCCACTATCCACAGTTCATCCCAGAGATAACAAACAGCCGATCTGCCGAACGCTCATGCTGAGCGCTTTGCGCTTAGGCAGCAGCGCCTTGCTATCGCCCCATCAATTTTATTCTTCCAACAAAGGAATTGTTAAGAGACAAATATCAATCTTATTTTCTGAGATATTGTAAAGTAAGTCAGAAGTTTGCTAAACGAGTGACATGAAGCTGGCGCAACGAGTAAGTCAAGTAGCACCTTCTATAACTTTAGCTATTGCAGCCAAGGCTAAGGCAATGAAGGCAGAAGGAATTGATGTTTGTAGTTTTAGCGCTGGAGAACCGGACTTTGATAGTCCAGCGCACGTCAAAGCTGCTGCACAGAAAGCTTTGGACGAAGGTAAAACCAAGTATGGACCTGCATCTGGGGAACCAAAGTTAAGAGAAGCCATTGCTCGCAAGTTAAAAACTGACAATGGTCTTGATTACAAAGCAGAAAATGTTATCGTTACCAACGGTGGGAAACATTCTCTGTTTAACTTAATACTGGCGCTGATTGAACCAGGAGATGAAGTCATCATCCCCGCGCCCTACTGGTTAAGTTATCCGGAAATGGTGACGCTTGCTGGTGGAGTGTCTGTGATTGTCCCCACAGATGTTTCGACAGGTTACAAAATTACACCAGAACAGTTGCGTAAGTCGATTACGCCCAAGACAAAGCTTTTTATCCTCAACTCGCCATCTAACCCGACTGGTATGGTTTACACACCAGAGGAAATTCAGGCGATCGCCCAAATTATCGTTGAGACTGACATTCTTGTCGTTTCCGACGAAATTTATGAGAAGATTCTCTACGATGGTGCCAAACAGGTCAGCATTGGTTCGCTAGGACCAGAGATTTTTGAGCGAACTATTATCAGCAATGGGTTTGCCAAAGCTTACTCCATGACAGGATGGCGCATCGGATATTTGGCAGGACCACTTGATTTGATTAAAGCAACAATTACTATCCAAAGCCATAGTGTGTCGAATGTTTGTACCTTTGCTCAATATGGGGCGATCGCAGCTTTGGAAGGTTCGCAAGATTGTGTCGAAGAAATGCTACAAGCTTTCGCCAAACGACGAGAAGTCATGTATGAAAGACTTAACGCTATTCCTGGGCTGACTTGTCCAAAACCAGACGGCGCTTTCTACCTATTTCCCGACATTAGCAAAACAGGACTAAAATCTCTGGATTTTTCTAACAAGTTGCTAGAAAAAGAGCAAGTAGCAGTTATTCCTGGAATCGCCTTTGCTGGTGATGACAATATTCGCCTTTCCTACGCCACCGATATGGCAACAATTGAAAAGGGAATGGATAGATTTGAAAAATTTGTCAAATCACTTATTTAGTCATTAGTCATTCAATACGGTTCGGTAATGTTCGGTTATCTCAAAGCAGATCCCCCCAACCCACGCCAGGTGCTTCAAGTCGGGAAACCCGCCCAACGCACTGGCTCCCCTTAAAAAGGGGGGCTTATAACCCTCTTTTACCCCCTTTTTAAGGCAGGGCTGTTTCATTCGTTAAGGAGGGAGGTTTTGTCAATATGTAGCGCGATGATTTTTGGGACAGAAGTTATAGAAAACCTATATTTTGACCCAGAAAATTCAATTTTTCTCCAAAAAAATACAGCGATCGCGCTTCACAAACCCTTGACATTATGAGCCTTTGAGGGAATGAAACAGCCCTGCTTTTTAAGGGGGTCGCCGTAGGCGGGGGGATCTTATCCGAACCATATTGATTAGTTATTATTTAAAAATAAAGGTTATTTATAATATGACAGAAGCTCAAACAGATCACTTTCATATTCTTTCTCTAGATGGTGGAGGCTCTTTAGGAGTATACACTTTAGGAGTTTTAGAAAAAGTTGAAGAATTACTAGGAGAACCTCTATACAAAAAATTTCAACTTATTTATGGAACTAGCACAGGTTCAATTATTGGCTCTCTGCTAGCTCGCGGTGAAAGTGTCAGTGAGATTTCTAAAAAGTATTTTCAGTACATCCCAGACATCATGAGTCACAGAAGTAGTTCAAAAAGAAGCCAAGCCTTAAAGAAATGTGCTAACGAAGTGTTTCAGGATTATGAGTTTAACGATGAAAATTTTAAAACTCTAATTGGAGTTGTAGCTACTAACTACGAATACCGTAGACCGATGATTTTTAAGAGTTCCCGTTCACTATTCCAAGGAGGGAATGGAGAACCTGGTTTTGGTTGTAAAATAGCAGATGTTGTTGTAGCTTCATGCTCAGCTTCTCCATTCTTTGATATTCATAAGATTTCAACAACAATTGCTGGAAAACCGGAAATGCCGGAAATGATTGATGGTGGATTTGTTGCCAATAATCCTACCTTATTTGCAATTACAGATGCAATTAAAGCATTAAAAACTCCGGAAACTAAAATCAAAGTTTTGAGCCTTGGTGTAGGTAGCTATCCTCGTTCAGATACTAATCTTAAAGAGACTATATTGAGAAAATTCAATTCGTAAAAATTTATTCCAGCCTCTTTTTCCACAATAGAATCAGCATTCTACAAATCGGATACCTGGCACTGACGGTTGATGATATGTCATTGCGAGTGAAACGAAGCAATCTCAAGCACTTGCGATTGCTTCACTACGCGCTTCGCTTCGTTCGCAATGACAGGTGCTACATTTGATTGCAACTTGGTATGACTAACGCAGTAACCCCATTTCTTTCAAACCTTGGCGCAGTCGTTTCGCCTCTTCAGGATTTTGCTGTTCTTCGTGAAGGGCGATCGCTTTTTGAAAACTCACAAGACTATCTTTTACATAGCCAAGTTTCAGCAGCAATACCCCCAAGTTTTGGTACGCATCAGCATATTTAGGACTTAACTCAATTGCTTTTTGATAAGCTAAGATAGCATCTTTGAATAAACTCATTTCCTTTAGCGTCATCCCGAGATTGTAATATCCTGGGACGAAACTGGAGTCAATCTTGATTGTTGCTTCGTAAGCAGTTTTAGCACCATTGAAATCTCCAGTTGCTTTGAGTAAATTGCCGAGATTGTTGTATGCTCCTAATTTAAGAATTGGGTAGATAGGCAATTTCACTGCAGCATCATAGTGGGCGATCGCATTTTTAGAATTTTGCAACCGAGAGTAGGCAATACCAAGATGATAGTAGAGTTCGTATAAAGTCTCGTACTCCTCCTCACAATTGCTCACTCCCTGCGCCAACAACTTGATACCTTCTACTATTTTCCCGATTTTTACATAAAGCGCCCCCAACTTACTACAAACATAAGGATCATTAGGATGAGAAGCAAGAAAACCTTCCATCGCTGCTTGTGCTTTGGTAAATTTATCTTGTTGAGCTATGGCACTTTTTTGATATCCTGTGTGTGAAATAGCAACCCCTTCCAAATAGCCCACTTGCAAACCTGGTTCCTGAGTTAAAATTTCAGACACGCTATCATCCACTAACGCATGGTAAGGGCGAGAAAAGCGGATATCTGGATGATTGCGGAACAGGCGCGAAACCAGCGAGTAAGGAGATTGTTCTGCTTCTACCTCATGGCGCAGAAGGTTGATCAGGAGGTATTCTTCCCTTCGTATCGCCTGTTTCAACTGCGGTACAATTTTCTGGGTGAGAGTTTCATCTGCATCTAATACAAGAATCCAATCACCTGTGACGTATTTTAAAGCTTCATTGCGAGCAGCACTAAAGTCATTACACCATTCAAAATGATGCACTTTCGCACCAAATTTTTCAGCAATTTTTGGAGTGCTGTCTGTAGAACCTGTATCTAATACTACCATTTCATCGACGACATTTTTCACACTGCCAAGACATTTAGACAGCGTAGCTTCTTCGTTTTTGACAATCATGCACAGGGTTAGTTTCATAAGTAACTCGTGTACTTTTTTAAATATTGTGTAAATATGAGTAACTTTAATTGTGTGTCGAAAGCTTGATCAAATGTGATAAGAACTTCTTCAACACATGGTGACTTTAATGATAGGTCAAACACTAGGTAGACGCTATAGCCGAATGGCATTAAGACCGTTTCACTTTAAAATTGATACGAAGCGTGGGATGAATGCCCGATTGAGCTAAATGAGGGTTAGAACGCCGGTACATTAATCCCAAAAACCCGGTTTCTTCGAGTTGAGCATAGGAGATATCAAGTTTTCCGACAGAGAGAAACCGGGTTTTTTGCGTGCTTTTTGACTACTGTACCGGCGCTTTAGAAGTATAAACGGAACTCTAGAAAAGTAATCTTAAAGACACAAAGAGCAATACTTCCTTGGAAAGACGTAATCACACTACTGCCTTTTTAGGATTGTAAAGGTTAAAAGCTCACAGTCCACGCAAACCATCTGGTATCGAAAGACTTGCAAATGAACAACAGTTCCTTGATTCGACCTCTGGCTGTCGTAACGGGTGCCTCTAACGGTATCGGCTACGAACTTGCTAAACAGTTTGCCCAAAACGGCTTTGATTTGATCATCACAGCTACTGCCTCAAGCATTGACGAAGCTGCTCAAGCTTTGGTTGGACTAGGTGTCAAAGTCGAGACGGTGCAGTCCGATCTTGCCACCTATGACGGAGTTGAGACGCTCTACAACAAGATTAAGGCAGCGAACCGACCAGTGGATGCGATCGCTATCAACGCAGGTCTTGGTGTTGGCGGTGACTTTGCCCGCGAAACCGACCTACAGGACGAACTCAATCTCATCAATCTGAACGTCGTATCGACTGTCCATCTCGCTAAGCGGGTGGTGAAGGACATGGTTAGTCGCGGTAAGGGTCGCATCCTCTTTACTTCCTCGATCGCCGCTTTGATGCCTGGACCGTTCGAGGCAGTCTACGCAGCCTCCAAGGCGTTTGTCCACTCCTTTTCCCAGGGACTGCGCAGCGAGCTAAAGGACACGGGCGTCACCGTCACCGCCCTCATGCCCGGACCGACGGATACCAACTTCTTCCAGCGCGCGGATATGGACGATACCAAGGCGGGCGCGAGTCAAAAGGACGACGCAGCCGAAGTCGCCAAGCAGGGTTTTGAAGCTTTGATCGCGGGCAAGGATAAGATCATCGCAGGCTCACTCCAAACCAAGATTCTGGGCACCGTAAGCAAAATCTTACCTGATACCGTCACTGCCGAACTGCACCGCACGCTTACTGAGCCGGGGTCAGCTAATAAGTAAGTAGTCAGACAGAATTAATTACACAATGTCATTGCGAATGGAGCGAAGCGGAATGTAGACGCGTTTGCGCAGCGCCCCCTTAGGGGCTAGCGGCTTCCCGCAGGGTAGCAATCGCAAGGGCTGGGATTGCTTCGCTTCGTATGCCCTCCGGGCACGCTACGCTAACGCAATGACTGTAAATATTTTTGTCCGACTACTTAATACCGATTCAAAAAGCGATAGCTTCCACGCGGACACCATATCCAAAAGTTTTGCTTCTTTAAGAAAGTTGCAGTCAAGTTAACGACTGCATTAATGATACATTTCTAAACTGAATCTTAAATCTGTAAGGTTTGTTAACAAAGCACTGCAATATTTGAAAGTGGTGCTTTATAACAAACAAAAACTAGTGGAACAGAAATCCAATACCCCTAGATTACCCCTACCACAACCACTTGTGGGTGCAGAAGCTGGTACTTTTACTGAGTTTACAGTTACTCAACGGATGCCTAATATTGCTCGTAGAGTCATCGCTGAAAATAAGTTTCCAGCCAATATTAATGCCAGCTTAGAGAAACTAGCCAGTGAACTGCCATCGGGATATTTGCCAACTCTTGTAGATGATACTGGTTCAGATTTTGCAGATTGGTGTAAATATTTAGAATCATACAAAGAACAGCGTTGGATAGATATTCCGTGGTTTTTTACTGAAACTTATTTTTATAGATATCTTTTGCAAATTACCAACTACTTTCGTGCTGGTGAATCGCAAGGTATAGATCCATTTGAGTTGCAAAAACGTCAAGGTTTAGAAACATCCCTTGACTCAATTGTTGCTTTATGCACTCAAGTGAATGGATGGTTGAATGTATCAGAGCAAGAAAATCAATCAAGGCAAACAGCTTTGATAACATTATTATATTTTGGTTTGTGGGGAAATCGAGTTGATCTCAGTTTGTGGTCAGCATTTGAAAGCGATCGCAGTCGTTTTGATATTCAAAGCCAACAATCTCACATATTAGTAGATGATGGACTCAAAGTCACAGAATTGTTAGTGAATCGCAATTCCGGACGTGTTGACTTTGTTGTAGATAATGCTGGCTTTGAACTTGTCTGTGATTTGTGTTTGGTAGATTATCTTTTAGGTAGTGGTGTCGCGAGCGTTGTTAGACTACATTTAAAGTCTCACCCAACATTTGTCTCTGATGCCATGATTAAAGATGTGCATCAAACAACAGAATTTTTATTAGCTTCAAGCAATCCAGAAGTGAAATCCTTTGCTCAAAGACTACAAGAATATATTGCATCAGAGCAGTTAGTTTTGTGTTACGATTATTTTTGGACGTCACCTTTAGCTTTTTGGGAAATACCTGAGTCTCTAAAAAATGAGTTATCTCATTCCAATTTGATAGTTATTAAAGGAGATGCAAATTATCGAAGATTGTTAGGAGATAGACATTGGGATTTTACGACTAACATTTCAGATATAGTGTGTTACTTGCCCGTCCCAATGGTAGCCCTACGTACTTTGAAATCGGAAGTTGCAGCAGGTATTAAACCGGAAGTTTTGGAGGAAGTGGAAAAGTCAGACTCTGCTTGGTTAACGAATGGACAATGGGGAGTTGTTCAGTTGGTGGATAATAATTAATTACTCCTCTTCTAGAAGCTGTTCAAGTAAACTTGGTGCAACCCAAAAGCCAACTTCTCGCAAACAGTCAAAAACTGTCCTCAAATCCAGTAAATCAGATTTATACCAATTCTGTATGAAGATGCGCCTAATTATATGAGGAACGAACCGCGTAGACGCGCAGCGGCTTCCCGCAGGGTAGAGCGCAAAGTACACAAAGTAAAGAAAGAAGAAGTCAAGAAAATTTGGCGCAGCCTCACAAAAAAATGGTATTAGCAGCGTCTTTGAGAATACTTAAGAGTCCAATAATTGTCAAACCACGCTCCAGAGCTACGCGTCTTGCAGCTTTGTCATCCAAGATCACCAAGTCAGCTTTTAGTTTCTCTGCTAATAAAATTGCGTCTCGTTCACCAGGATCGAGTTTTTCCAGCTCTACGTTTTGGAGGGTTTCAACAGGTTGAATTTGCAGCCAGTCAGGAGGTTTCGCTATCCAATCTCTGATGACAGATGGTGACTCAGGAGCGTTTAATTCATCAGCCACAGTTTGAGGAATTATCATAACGTCATAGAGTTCTTGCAATACTCTGATATAGTCGATCAACAGCAAGTAACAAATGGGTGAAGTATCAGATACAACAATCATTGTGCTCTGAACTTCTTAAGGGTTTGAAGATCCTGTTGTAATTCAGCTTCGTCGTAATTCAGGTAAACACCCATCCGTTTCAAAAAAGCATGGGTTTCTAGACGTGATGGTAATTGAAGTATCTGCCCTACTTCAGCAGTGCTAATCTCACCAGAACGATAAGCATCAGCGACAACCGTTTCTAGGAGGCGACGAGAAAGGCTTCCCCATGCTTGGTTTAGTCGCTGAGCAATTTCATCGGGAATTTCAACTGTAATTTGCATGGCGCATTCAGGCTAGAGCTATAAGCTTAGTTCTATAGTAAGCGATGATCGTCTACCCTTAGTCCGTACCGCTTAAATCATCGCCCTATCGCAACTGAAATTCATCAAACTTCACAACTTTTGAATCTGGCTGACTTGTATTGAAACGATAACTGCTGACTGTACCGTTACCCGTATCAAAAATGCTGAAAGCTGTAATATCATTACTGGCAATATACGGTATGGGTTTGCCATCTTTACCGGGTAATGGAGCGATCGTTGGTAAAACTGGTTCCAACGCATTGGGATCGCCAAGTGCAGTATAATCCTTTTTGTCCCCTGGTGGTACTTTTCGCTGATCGCCACTCAAGAAAGCACCGTAAGTATTGCCAACATTCGATGTTTCTAGAAAGTGCATTCCCGACTGACTACGAAAACGGTTCCAGATGTGCGAATGCCCATAGAATACCATCTGTACTTTAGCTGCTTCAAGTAAGGGAATCACATCGCGAATCAGGTAATCTGATTTTTTGGGGTATTTGTAACGTACCGTTTTAACATTGCGATTCGCATCACGTTCAATAATCTGCACGGGATGAGTATAAGCAGGAACAATATTGTCGCCCAAAGAATGAGGCGGATGATGAAACATCACGACTTTATATTTTGCTTGTTTAAACTCAGGACTGTTGAGTTCTTGTTCTAACCAGTTGTACTGCTTGCTTCCTTTGACAATTGGTTCAAAAATAACTTGTCCGTAACCCCAATTTTTTGGATTTTGTAAATCTTTATCTCTTTCCCGATACTTCCCCCTCGCTTCTGCATCCATATTGGGAGTCCGCCAGATATTCGTCGCGTACAGAACTACCAAACGCACATCACCAAAACTAACTGCATAATAAGTTTCTCCACCTTCTTTACTCTCAGGTAAAGTGAAAATTTCTTCGTAGGTATCAGTATTATAAGAATTATCTTTTAGTGATTTTTCTCCATATAACTTCATCGCAACTGCACGCGGAAACGCATCATTAAATTCATCGCCTAAACTCCTAGCCTTGCCAAAGCGTCCCATCACTTCATGATTACCAATACTGGTAAACATTGGGGCATGTTGAATAATTTCTCCTCCAAGAAAAGATGTCTTTATTCCATTAACATCTGTTTCAAACTTGGCTCGACCTTGCAAACAAGGGAAGAAAGCACCACCTCCATTATCATCAAACCATTCTGAAGCACGGTCTGCAATATTCACTGTATCTCCTGCTAACCAAACTGCATCGACTTTACCAACAGTTTCCACAACCTTTTGCAGATTTGCTGCTACCATTGGTTTCAATTGATGATCAGAAGTTAGGAGAATTTTTAATGGTGTTTCAGCAGTTGGGGTAGGTGCAAGCGTAAAAGTATTGCTGCTAATACTCTTGCCATCTTCTCGTACACTCGTGACGCGATAAGAAACTCGTTTTCCAGGAGTTAAGCCAACCACTTGAGCCTCATGTCGCCAAATGTCACGTTGGGCTGCTTGCTTGTAAACTTGTCCATTTTGCTTTTGGTTTCCTACTCTTGATTCGTGATCTTCTCGTGTACGGCTGAGTTTGCTCGTATTCGCTACGGCTGTTTGCTGGAGATTGTCCCCATACGCAACATTATGTTTGGAACCAGCAAACTCAGTAAACCACACAACTCGCACTGAAGATTGCGTGGGGAGTTGTAGAAATGGATCTGTGAGCAATTGGGGTGCTGATGAAAAGGCTTTTTGCCCAGAAAAGCAACCGTATACTACGGTAAGGCAGATAACTAGTATAAATAAGGCAGCTAGTATTTTGCGATTTGTGAGATATCTGAGCATTACAAGTGTTCCAGAACGTCAGTGCATCTCAGTTGTATCTAAAAAAACACAAAGAGCTACAAATTGACACTCCCGGGATCTAAAGACGCGGGGATTCTTGGTTCCCTGACTAGCCGTTAGACAGCAGGCTTGCGCCAACCGCCCAAGAGGGCAAATCTCCACGCCAGACGCTTCAAGTCGGCGGAGCCGCCCAACGCGCTGGCTCCCAAGCGTAAGTTCCCGTGGGGCACACGGTACTGAGTCCTAACTTCAAAATGTTGATAGCTGCATTCATATCCCTATCTGCCACATATCCACAATGCGGACAAACGTGAGTTCTTGTGGCTAGAGACTTCTTTACCTTTTCGCCACAATTAGAACAATTCTGGCTTGTGTTATGGGGAGGAACGGCGATCGTTATCTTCCCATATTTATGACCTAGATATTCCAACCATGACCGGAAAGTTGACCAGCCAGCATCACTGATTGACTTAGCCAGATGTCGATAAGGCAACTTCTTACTGCCTTGGAGGTGAAGTTGGGGAGACGGGTGAAGTTGGGGAGACGGGTGAAGTTGGGGAGACGGGTGAAGTTGGGGAGATGGATTGAGTTCCCTGTTGTGGTTCTCGTACCACCCACTGACACAGTTTTTGATTAGGTTGGTTGTAATTAATTGCCATTGTGAAAGTGCGCTCTTGGGCGCGGTTGTCGCGGAAATTTACAACAGCCTGAGTATAGTTTCCTCCTGCAAGTGCAGTCCATTGCAATGCATTACGCGCGTAAGGCTGATCAGGAGCGAAGCGCACTTCATAGCTGACTTGCTCTGGCGAGTCACCAGAGCGGACAAACTGCAAATCCTGAACAATGTCCACCGTCCGTTCCAGAAGATCGGTGGAGATAAAGCTACAACTGTTAGGAGTGTCTCCTTTAACTAACGCCAAATAGGGACGATCAGAGGAAGACTCTACTCGTTGGGCTTGCGTTCTCTGGTTGGGGAAGAGGATCAAGGCAATAGGCAGTATCAGGACAATAGCTTTTCTCATAGTTAAAAATCCAACTTATCAGCCAGGTAGTGAGTAGCAACACTTGGTTTTAAGTCATTTCTCTTCATTCAGTTACAAATGAAGAAATTCATACATCAAATATTGTGGTAATTCTTCTAGGCGATGCTATTGTAAATAGCATAAATGCTGCCGTTTTACTAAACGTCTACCATAGGAACAAACTCACTTCCTCTAGAGATAGAGTTTTAAATTAACGAAATCTATGAGCTTCAATACATTTTGTTATGACTTATACATTGACATATTAGAGAAAACGCTCATTCATTCTCTAGTCAGGCGATACTTAGCTCTGGGAGCCTAACTATTGGCGGTCGCTAAGCAGTAAGGATATTGAAAGACGGAGAATACTTACGTGTCAGGGGAAACAGGTTCGGATCTACACGTCCTTCCTTTTTTTTACATTACACATAATAAAATCCTCTGCCTTAAAACCTTTGTAATATAATTCTTTCACCAGAAATTCGTGCCATTGCTCTAAACAGTAACCTGTCGCTTTTCAGTTAAACCCATAGCAATTCCTTTCTCGTAGTAAGCAGCTTCATTGATGAATATTGGATACACAGTTGATTCTCCTTCATAAACAATCTCTTTACCATCAAAGGTTAAAAACATTGGCTCGCCAGGATTAAGAGGTTCATAATCCCGAAACTGAAGTTGTGGGTGAATCATTGCCTGAATCTCTCCCAAATCATTTCTGGGATAGTCGATATCCTTCACATATTCATAAAGTGTGAGCGTGCTATTTGTGTGTGAAATTGAACCTTGATTATATGCTTCTAAATAGTCCCAAATTGTCTCAACAAGTTTTTCTGTTTTCTGAAATAACTCTGCATTCAAGACTGCCTGAGCTACAGGACCAACTTCAATAGCAAAACCGAATTCACTGATTGATTGGAGGCAGCGACTTTCAATTACTGGTGCCCAACAAACCTTCACTTCTGGATGATTTACACTGAGATAGGCAGCTAATTGTAGATTGAAGGGATGGAGGTGGTTGCCTAGCAAGATGCTTAGTCCCATATTTGAAGTTGTAGAGTGCAAATCCAAAATGATATCTACCTGAGATTTGCCTTTAGGTCCCAGTTTTTGGTTGATGTCTTTTGCTCTGATTTCTTCGTAACTGGAAAGCGTCGGATTTTCCAGATCTTGAATTTGGAAGCAACGATTCAAGTCCTTATCAATATAACGCCTTCCTACCTCAAAAGCTTTGGGGTTGCCAAAAAAGGTTAAAGTTTCAAAGCTGTCTCTCTGAATGAGATGGGGATATTGCTCAAACTTTTTAATTAAGTATGCGCCTGTGAATTCATTCCCGTGGGTACCACCAACCAGTACCACCTTATTTATTCGATTCATAATATTGCTCCTTCTAGATCAGGGATATCTTTTTTCAGACTAAACTATAGCAATCCGATTTGATGAGTGTGAATCACTTGTGGAGATAGGGAACAGGGAAGAAGGAATAAACATGTACCTAGCTTCGTCAAAAATCAAATAGGAGTCCTATATATGTCAAAGATATAGTAGTTCCAGTCATGATAGAACTCCGACATCTACGGTACTTTATCGCCGTTGCTGAATAATTGAACTTTAGCCATGCTGCTAGACGCTAGCCCATACACCCAGAGTTTGCATCTACCACAACCATATAAAAAAGAAAAAGTTAGGACTTACGCACTTTACAAATAGGCGCTTTGTGTGTGAAAGCCATCTGCTGGCATTTTTCCCATATAATCCCCTAAGTGCATAATTTGATGAATCTGACCGCTATAAAAAGAAGATACGAAGGTAAGCTCTTAATCGCAAACTTCCGTTCAGTAAACAGGTATAACTCAACGCACATAATCAGACTTTAGTCAATGCGTAAGTCGTTAAAGTAATAAATCTTACGTTGTAAATGTATGTTATGCTCGATTTACATTTCTTAATATGTCACCCATGAGCAGAACTACTTTGACAGAAATGCTTAAGATTTGTTAATAAAAATAACAGTAAAGAAATAAAAGGAAATAAATCTTATGGTGAACACAGTAGAAAATCAGCCACCCCATCACGTAGTCATTGTCGGTGGTGGATTCGGAGGATTATATGCAGCCAAAGCACTCTCGCGTGCTGATGTCCATGTGACTCTCATTGATAAACGTAATTTTCACTTATTTCAACCGCTTTTATACCAAGTCGCTACTGGTGCGATATCTCCTGCTGATATTTCCTCTCCCCTGCGTTCTGTACTGAATAAGAGCAAAAATACGAAAGTGCTGTTGGGAGAAGTGAATAATATCGATCCCCAAGGACAAAAAGTCTTTATGGGTGAGGAAGCAATACATTATGATTCTTTAATCCTGGCGACAGGTGCAAAGCATTCCTATTTTGGCAAGGACCAGTGGGAAGAATTTGCTCCCGGTTTAAAAACTGTGGAAGATGCGATAGAAATGCGTCACCGCATCTTCATGGCGTTTGAAGCCGCAGAAAAGGAAACTGATCCCGAAAAACGTCGTGCTTGGTTAATTTTTGTGATTGTTGGTGGTGGTCCTACTGGTGTGGAATTAGCAGGTGCGATCGCAGAACTAGCTTATCACACGATGAAAGAGGACTTCCGCAATATCGACACTTCCGAAGCGCAAGTTTTACTCCTGGAAGGTTTGGATCGGGTTCTCCCACCGTTTGCACCAGAGTTATCAAAACAAGCAGAAACATCGCTAACCCGCTTGGGTGTTACCGTACAGCCAAAAACAATGGTTACGAATATAGAAGGTGATGTTATCAGCCTCAAACAAGGTGATGAGGTGACGCAGATTCATGCCAAGACAGTATTATGGGCAGCAGGTGTGAAAGCTTCGCCTCTAGGGAAGTTGCTAGCAGAAAGTACAGGTGTTGAGTGCGATCGCGCTGGACGAGTTATTGTTGAACCTGATTTGAGTCTTAAAGAACACTCCAATATATTTGTCATTGGAGACTTAGCACATTTTGCTCATCAAAACGGCAAACCCCTACCTGGTGTTGCACCTGTAGCGATGCAAGAAGGACAGTACGTTGCCTCACTGATCAAACAACGGCTCAAAGGTAAAACCTTACCACAATTTCGTTATTTTGATTGGGGTAGTTTAGCGGTTATTGGACAAAACTCTGCCGTTGTAGACTTAGGGTTTTTCAAATTTACAGGCTTCTTAGCGTGGCTATTTTGGCTGTTTATTCACATCTACTTCTTAATTGAGTTTGACAACAAGCTGGTAGTCATGATTCAGTGGGGCTGGAACTATTTCACCCGCAAGCGTGGCGCAAGATTGATTACAGGTAAGGAAGTTTTGGAAAACGCGAAAGCTGGAGGTAGCAACGGTTATTACACGCCTGAGAATGCTAGACAAGCGGTTAATCTATAAAAGTTTTTATACTCCTAAGAAACACAGAGGTGTAGGGGTGTAGGAGTGTAAGGGTGTAGGGGAAAAAGGTGTTTCTTTCATATTTTGCTGACGACTTCGCCGTCAGTCGGACGCTCAGATCTTGCAGCAGTATCAACAACGAGGCAGAGCCTCGACATCTCGTTCCCAGGCTGAGCCTGGGAGCGAGGGTTGGGAGGATCCGCCTCCTGATTATTGAGAATGGTGCAAGATATCAGTAAAAACGGACTCATATTATGTCCGCCTAACTACTTACGATATGTCATTGCGAGTGGAAAGACTTACCCAGTCCGTTTTAACGGACTTGAACTTTGAGCCAAGAAATTTATTTCTTGGCGGACAAGAATTATGGTGCAAGATCTGAGCCTCTCACGGGCGCGGCGATTGCGCAAAGCGCAGACGCCAGAGGCGTATCGCTTCCCCAGCCAACAAGTGATAGGCTAAGTTTTGCCAGATATAGCCATCATTTTCTAAACTATGCCACCCTTCGCGGTATTTTTCGCCGTAAGCATTTAAGAGGCGATTGTGTAAAAACTTTATCCCTTCACTTTCCTTTGCTAAAACGGTGTGCTGCTTTCTGACATAATCCAACTGCAAGTCATGCAACCGCAAATTTCCCGCTTCATCCCGCGAAGCCAGAGATTTCTTCACCAATTCATCAATCACATCTTGGCTATCAAACTCATCTAATTCCAACGGTTCCCAAAAAGTTTGCAAAACTGCTTCTGGTATGGGTGTATCTTCAGGAAAGACGGCAAAATCTAAATATCGCTGTTGGCAATTCTCATCCAAAGCTGCCAGACTTACCTGAATTGCCTTGAGTAAATCGGGATAAGGATAATCGGGAAACTGTTGTTTGATTTTCTCTAAATCAGCACTACGTAGTTTTTCTAAAATATAGCGCTTCTCAGTTGCGTGCAATACACAGCTGTAGAGACGTAGCATTTACGTGCTCTACATTATTCGTGGTGGTGTATGTGATTCAAATGAGAACCGCTATATTCTGCCAGCGATTTGGCGGTTTCCCCCGCATCATCGCCCCCACCATCGCCAATGCTAAGGGCAAACATCCACATTCCCTCGCTACCAGCTTAGCGACATGATTTTGCTCTGTGGGGTTATAGAAAAACCCCCACTTTTTTGAGTGAGAGCAGAAAACTATTTATGAACGGTTTTCATCTTGTTAGTCCCATTGCCAAATGGGCGCTGCTTTTATTTTGGAGACGTTTAGTGTTAATGGTATTAAAAAGCTGCCACAGCTGCCTCAGCTACAGCTTGATCCTGTTCACCGCTACCACCACTTACTCCGATTGCACCAACTATCTGCCCATCGCGTTGAAGTGGTATACCCCCGGCAAAGATCATGATTCGTCCTCCGTTTGAGACGTGAATACCATAATACTGTTCTCCTGGTTGAGCACTTTCGGCAAGGGATTTGGTAGAGAGATTAAACGCACGAGCAGTAAATGCTTTGTTGATCGAGATATCGATACTTCCGATCCACGCACCATCCATACGAATGTGAGCAACAAGATTCCCGCCAGCATCAACGACTGCAAGATTCATTGGTTGTCCGATTGCATTCGCCTTCGCTTCTCCAGCCGCTAGTATTCGTCGTGCATCATCTAAAGATACAGAATGTTTGTCATTCGTCATGGTAATTCTTTGAATCGTAGAAATGTATGCGATTAAAGAATATCATCATGCATGAGCAGATTGGGAAAACCCAATTTCAACGTACCTGTTGCGGTCATGATTGTCTTTCTAAGAACTTTTCATTTGCCTGTTTTACTCTGGAAATCCAACCTTTGTGGAAATTCAAAATTTCTGAGTAGGGAATGGTTGTTTCAGATAGAAGTTGTGACAATGACGGGGAAAAGTATCTGGGAAAGAGTTGATGCATAAATTGAGCAGTTCGCAGTCTGATAAATAACTCTAAAAACAGCAATTTACTGGATAATGGAAAGGTGTAATCACTTAGCTCAACTAGTGCATGAGCATCTGGTTTTCGACGTAGGGTAAATTGCTTGAGTGCCTCTGCAATATCATTAGGATATTCATCTAATAACTGATCAAAGAAAGCAACATCTTCAAGGGAAGCATTACAGCCTTGACCCAAAGAAGGAGAGGTAGCATGAGCCGCATCGCCAATCAGTAAAACGCTATCACCATCATGGTAGCGATTACAACGAATCGTCAAAATGGTTGAGATGGGACGATAGAGAAAAGCTTCGACTTCCGATTCTGGTAAAAGCTCAGCAATTTCTGGTAAGTATTCACGAAAGAATTGCCATACTTGTTCTTTTGTAGAAAAATTCAAGATGGGGTTGTTCTCGCGAGGAAAGTTAACAATCCCACTTATCAAGCCATCTATATCATGCACCAAGGTAGCAAAAATTCCATCGGTTCCTCTCCAAGTATGGAGATAACCTGCTTTCAAGGATGTTGCACTCTCAGCAGGTAGAAAAATGGGTTTGTAAGCAGAGGGAAAGTATTTTTTTTCTAACTCGAATTGATTGGTTGAGAGAAACTGCTCTCTAACTCGCGATCGCGCTCCATCTGCACCAATTAATAAGTCATAATCAACAGTAACTTCTCCTGTAGGATTGACTGCCGTATTTTCAAAGGTGACTGTTTTTGCTTCAAAATCAACTTGCTTACATTGATGGTCAAAATGAATTTTGAGGCGATCGCTATTATACTGTTGAGTCAACATTTTCAACAGTGTGACCACCAATCGCATGCGATCCAGAATCAGAATGGGTTTTTTCCTTGGAAGGAACTGCGTTTTGCCTTTTTTTTGGTGAATGAGTGAGCCAGTACTTTCTAAGCTTACTGCCTTAACCGCTGCGAGAATCCCTTCAACTTTGCTCAGTGCCGTCATTCCCCGTTGATTGAGGGAAAGAGGAATGGTTCTAGCGGAGGAAAATGGAACTGTTTGTGGGTCACTGCGACGCTCATAGATCTCAACATTATACTGCTCATTGCGGCGTAGCAAATAGTGAGCTAGAAGAACTCCACTCGGACCCGCACCCACAATCACAATTCGTTTGACCATTTTAACCTCCTAGTCTAAGTTCAGATTCGCACCCCTAAAATCCGTCCCTCGAATATCTACATAACTAAAATTTGCCCCTACAAGGTTTTGACCTTTAAAAGAACGACCATCTGATTTTGACAGCAGTTGTCTTGGGACATCCCTAAGCTGTAGACTGAAGATTTATGATTGTTTACCACTGTAGCGCAATATGCTGTAATAGCGAGAACAATCTCAATAAGTAGCACTGACTCAATTAAATCACAATGCGCTATACAGCAAGGCTTTCACCAAAGCTAATAAGAATGTGCTTCTTTCACAAACCGTATTGATATATAAAGAGTCTAAAACAGATGAAAGCGCTAGCCTCTTGTTTTGCATCTATTGTCGGCACAGAAAATACTGTCTGTTGGGAAGATGTACCAATTAGTCAGCGAAAATCTATATTACAGGCTATTGCTTCCCCAACTGCTCCCGGTTGTATCGTCTATCCTCACACAACAGAACAGCTAGCGCAAGTCATCACACAAGCACATCGTAACAAGTGGCGCGTTTTGCCATGCGGTAGTGGCAGTAAACTGAACTGGGGTGGATTAGTCAAAGATGTTGACGTTGTAGTCAGCACAGAACGCCTTAATCAACTAATTGAACACGCCGTTGGTGATTTAACGGTGACAGTCGAAGCGGGAATGAAATTTTCTCATCTCCAAGAAATGTTGGCAAACTCTGGGCAATTTCTTGCTCTTGACCCCATCACACAAGATACAGCAACCATTGGCGGTATTGTTGCTACCGCTGATACAGGTTCCCTCCGGCAACGCTATGGTACTGTACGAGACCAACTCTTGGGAATTACCTTTGTACGTGCTGATGGACAAATCGCCAAAGCTGGCGGGAGAGTGGTGAAAAATGTTGCTGGATACGACTTGATGAAGTTGTTTACTGGGTCTTTTGGCACATTAGGGGTCATTAGTCAAGTGACGTTTCGTGTTTATCCTATGCACGAGATATCCCAGACGCTGGTGCTGACTGGTGATCCAAAGGCTATATCTCAAAGTGCTGGCGTCCTCAGAGGTTCTGCGTTGACACCAACCCAAGCTGATTTGCTATCAACAAAACTGGTGTCTGGCTTGGGATTAGGTGAAGGATTGGGATTAGTTGTTCGCTTTCAAAGTATAGCTGAGAGTGTCAAGGAACAGTCAAACCGACTTTTGGAAGTCGGGGAACAACTTGGGTTAAAAGGAACGATATATTCAGCGGCGGATGAAGCTGATTTATGGCGCATATTGCGAGAACAAATAGATTCTTCTGTTAATGAGTCGGCAATAACTTGCAAAATAGGAGTGTTACCTACTTCTGCTGTTGAAGTTTTGACTCAAGCAGATGTGGGTTGGATTCACATCGCTAGTGGTTTGGGGGTGTTGCGGTTTGAGAGTAACAACGGGATTGATCAGGTGTTGGGGATACGAAATCTTTGTCAAACCAATCGCGGTTTTCTCACTATTTTGTCAGCACCTGTGAAGGTTAAGCAACAGTTGGATGTATGGGGCTACACTGGTAATGCTGAGCAGTTGATGCGTCGGATAAAAGAGCAGTTTGATAAGGAATATATTTTAAGTCCAGGTCGTTTTGTGGGTGGGATTTAAGAAACGAACTGCCTTAGCAAAGCGTGTCCACAGGACATAGAGGCTAAGGACGCAAACAGAGGGGGGAGGAAAAGATAATATGCAAGTTTCTGAAGATTCTGAGAAGAAAAAGGCTAGTTTGGAGAATTTGACTGGATTTGATCCAAATCATCCACCTAACCCAAAGTTGATTGATACTTGTGTTCATTGTGGGTTTTGTCTCTCGACTTGTCCTAGCTATCGGGTGATTGGCAAAGAGATGGATTCTCCACGAGGACGCATCTATCTTATGGATGGGATCAATCAGGGTGAGATTCCTCTGAATAAGGCAACAGTAGAACATTTTGATAGTTGTTTGGGGTGTCTTGCTTGTGTGACGACTTGTCCTTCTGGTGTGCAATATGACAAGTTAATTTCTGCAACTCGTCACCAAGTTGAACGGAATTACCCGCGTAGTTTGCCAGATAAATTGTTACGTCAACTGATATTTTCTCTATTTCCTAATCCTGATGTTTTAAGGGTTTTGCTGGTTCCATTGTTTTTTTATCAAAAGTTGGGTTTGCACAAATTGGTGCGTGGAACTCAGTTGTTGAAGCTTGTGTCTCCTCGCTTAGCAGCGATGGAATCAATTCTGCCAGAAGTTACTTTGAAATCTTTTCAAGATAATTTGCCAGATATTATTCCAGCACAGGGTAAGAAACGTTATCGAGTTGGGGTGATTTTGGGATGTGTGCAAAGGTTATTTTTCTCGCCAGTCAATGAAGCGACTGTGCGGGTTTTAACGGCGAATGGCTGTGAAGTTGTGATTCCCAAAACTCAAGGATGTTGTGCGGCGCTTCCCGAACATCAAGGACAAACAGAACAAGCCAAAGCTTTAGCAAGGCAGATGATTGATAGTTTTGCAAATACTGGTGTAGATTTTGTGATTATCAATGCTGCTGGTTGCGGTCATACACTAAAAGAATATGGTCATATTTTAGAAGATGATCCACAATATCGGGAAAAAGCGAAAGCATTCGCGGCGAAGGTTAGAGATGCGCAAGAGTTTTTGGTGAGTGTTGGTTTAACAGCAAAATTATCACCGCTTGCAAATCAACCCTTGAGTTTGGTTTATCAAGATGCATGTCATTTGTTGCACGGACAAAAGATTAGCTTGCAACCGCGTCAGTTATTGCGGGAAATTCCAGGCGTGAAGTTGCGCGAACCAGTTGATGCAGCTATATGTTGTGGTAGTGCGGGAATTTACAATCTACTCCAACCAGAGGTGGCTGAGGAGTTGGGTAGACAAAAAGTTCAGAATTTGCTAAATACTGGTGCTGATTTAATTACTTCTGCCAATCCGGGTTGTACTTTGCAAATTCGCAAGCATTTGCAGTTGGAGGGTAAACTGATTTCTATCATGCACCCGATGGAGTTGTTAGATTATTCAATCAGGGGTGTGAAGTTGAAAGTTTAAAAAAAAGGCGTTGCTGAATTTGAGTATGAAATACAGTTTTGTCATGCTGAACGAAGCGAAGCGTAGTGAAGCGTAGTGAAGCATCTCGTTTAATTTTCAACGCTTTCCGGAGATTCTTCGCTCCACTTCGTTATACCAATTTGAAAAAAGAATGCGACACATGGAATGCTACAAGCAATTACCAGTAAGTCTTTTACAATCACGCCAGTTCGCTCAAGTCGGGAGACCCCTAGTGGGAACGGCCACGCCTTACGGTGAGTCCAGCGCTGCGGGAGGGTCTCCCTCGTGCCGGCTCTGGCGTTAGCGTTTGCGCAGCGCCCCCTTAGGGGCTAGCGGAACCGTTCGGCACGGGGCCGTGCCCGTTAGGCGCAGCCGTGGCCGTTCCCACTAGGGCTCAGGTTCTCCCCGGAGGGCTATCGGGGAAGACCTCCGGTCTCGCTGCGCTTTAGACCTCTGGGCGTGCGCAAAGCGCATACGCCAGATGCCTGGCTGTCGGGAAAACGCGCTTGTGCTCTATTTGGGGAGACCCCAAGACCGCACTGGCTCCCCTACCAAGAGCACTGGTCTCACCGCCCACACGACTGGCTCCAAAATCTAAAATCCAAAATCCAAAATGGTATTACGCACCCTGCGGGAAGCCGCAAAGCGTCTACAGAATGACAATTCATACCTTTGTTCAGCAACGCCAAAAAAAAGCTACAGGTTAGAAGCCTGTAGCTTTATGCAAAGAGCTATACCTGCACAGGCTAAAGCCCGTGAAAGGCACCCTGTCATCTAGTTATAGGTTGCAGTTCAGCAAGCATATGCAGTAAGTTACTAGATAAGCAGACCTCTGCGGTCTAATTATACCAACCTTACTGAAGTGAGGCTCTGGTGGAAATACGTCTTGGCATATACTTCGTAACCTAACCCTCTTCGACGATGATACTTTGTGCAATCATCCGGATTTTCTATGACTTGGAAGAACAAGCAGATAAAAAAGACCAGGAATCCTGACATTAGAAACGATAGAACAAAGAAATAGAGGCATCCAGATGAGTTTTGGTCTCACCAAGTTTTCATGAATTCTATAAGCTGTTTGTAAAGAAAGCTTAAATTTTTGGGATGCTTTAGTGCTACTCCATAACGTCATGTCAGATTGTGCCTTTGAATACTTAATTTTCACCTTATAATTTACCTATTGTTCATAATTTGTTAATTATATGAGCGCACAATAATATCATAAAACTTACTCAACTTATGTTGTCTGATTTTAAATTTGTATAGCTACAGAAAACTCTTACAACAATAAACAAATAACAGTACTTTGATGATTGACTTTTGTAACTAGCGATCGCACAATATAACAATTCTGGCTTTTTTAAAATAAAAATCAACGGTGCATCATTGTCGGTAGAAATTATTTTGTTTGTGTTCCTAGTTAATCACATCACAGGAAATTGGGGGGCTGAAGCGCCGCATTCACACAAGGATACGGCTTAAATTCAAAATTCATTATTGATAATTTAAAATTGATTTTTAAATTCGAATTATGAATTCTAGTTGCGAACCATTTTCCCCTACACCCACAAGGGGATATGTCTCCTCGCCGCTGATCGTGGAAGCCTTCAATAGCTAGCATTCGTGTGCAACAGTTAACTAATCAACATTTAACAACATTGGTGGCTGAAATTACTTAACTAGAGGTATGACTATACCCAAGCCAGTACCTTCCACATATCTTCATGAAGGATAGTATCTCCATGAATCCAGTAGTATATATTACTATGTCTCTTCGAAATTTAACTAGCTACACAACAAGAAGAAAGTATGTACTAAGTAAATTTTTGTCTAGTACGTACTTTCCTTGAAACAAAACTAACTGATTACCTTTCAAATAAGCTAGAACTTTGATTCAAATAGTGTAATTTTACTTACACTTAGATGAAGATTTGGCAGACATTGTGAGTTTCTGAAATACCCCCTTGATCAAAGTTTTGAGCTTAGCGTACATTAATATTCCACCACTGAAACTCCTTCACTATTGACCCATTGAATATGGGTATTTATTAACTTCGCTAATAGTATCCTTTGTTAATCACTCGCCAACACTTTATGAATATCATTGTTCGTTTGCTTGGCGCATTTGCTATTTTGCTTCCTACATATGCTGCTGTATCTTGCTTTGCAGTAGCGCAGGAGAGTCCTACTATTCTCCAACCGGGAACAATCCAGAAAGCTCCAACTTCTCCCCAGCCGGGAACAACCCCGAAAACTCCAACTTCTCCCCAACCGGGAACAATCCCGAAAACTCCAACTTCTCCCCAACCGGGAACAATCCAGAAAACTCCGACTACTCCCCAACCGGGAACAATCCAGAAAACTCCGACTACTCCCCAGTCGGGAACAACCCAGAAGGTTTGCTCTTTTGATGCAGTAGATAATTTGCTACCTCCACCAACAGGTGAGCAAAATCGTTCTCCGCTTTCCTACCTGGCACAACAAGGTTTTACACCTAAATTAGACGGTTCTTGGGTGTGCTACGTCAGAGATAACCAGAAACAGGATCTTTATTACACCCTTTTTAAAGTTCAACAAGTTAATGGAAAGCTAATAGCCAGTTCTTTCTTAAATAACAGCAATTTAATTGAGGGGCAAGACACTCGCACCGTGGACTTGTTTTTGCTCTTGATTGACAATCATACGAAGACAAATCAGGGGAACCGTCAGAGTATAAAGAGGTATTTTGAATCTTTCATTTCTTTGGTTAAGCAAAGGAAAATTCCACCCTCAGCGCGTGGGTATCTTTTTGACCAACCAAATCGAGGGTTTATCATATACAACAGCGTCACAGGAGGAGAGCTTAAGGGCACAGCAATCACGATTAACATCAACTCGCCTCAGAATTTAGGTTCCTCCCCAGCCTCTTAACTTTCAAGAAACACAAGGGTGTAAGGGTGTAGGGGTGTAGGGGAGCCACTGCCCTATGGCTAACGCCACGCCTTAAGGCTATCGGGGAGAACCTCCGGTTCCGCTGCGCGCTCCGCAGTCGCCGTGAGAGCGGGAGACCCTCCTGTAGCGCTGTCTCACCGTGCGCGGGTTAAGCGCGTTGAGGAGCCACTGCGTTGCGCAGAGCAGCGCCTTGCGGGGGTTCCCCCCGTTGTGGCGACTGCGGAGGGTTCCCCCCGTTGTAGCAAGTGGCGTGCATGTGGCGTGAGCCAGTACTTGATGAGGGTCTCCCGACCTAGGTATCTGGTGAGACCAGCGCTGGTCTCACCGTAAGGGGTGGCGTTAGCCATAGGGCGTGAAAAGAGTGTTTCTTTCATTCGTAGCGGGTGGTGCGCCCCCAGTCGGACGCTTTGAATAAACACAGGGGTGTAGGAATGTAAGGGGAAAAAGGTGTTTCTTTTATTCATAGTGGGTGCTGCGCCGCCCGTGTGGTGCTTTCAAGAAACACAAGGAACCCTTAACGCTTAACAGGGAAGAACAGAAGGAGGTGTTATTGCGGCTGTTGCTGACGGTTAAGGGCTCTAGTGGGAGGTTCACATCTTGCACAAGAAAAATTGATGGTGTTTAGTCAATCAATTTTGGATTTAGGATTTTAGATTTTGGATTAACTCCACCCTAAAAGTGCTCTGGTTGGAGCGGAGCGAAACGAAGCCTAGATTTTTTGAAATTTACGATTTTGGATTAATTCCGTCAAAGATGGACGGGGCTTGTACCGAAAATCAACGCCAGAACAAGCGTGTTAGCGTAGCGTCTCCGCTACTGAGAGGGAAACAAGGACTATGGCACAAAGTGCCACCCTACGCGCTTGCTGTATTGGCTCCCCAATTTCAAATCTAAAATTTCAAATCTAAA